>JAVRPX010000546.1:0-2751 GCA_032161985.1 Mycobacterium sp. | reverse complement strand
GCCGTCTTGCGAGCGGACCTCGATGATCTCCGCGTGCTGATCATGCCGTTCGGTAGTCGTGCCCTTGACCACCAGGAAGTCGCCCACCTTCGCTTTCATCGCCCGCTCCCTTCCTCAACCTTGTGAGCCCCCAGACTCCTCCATCGTGCGCTCGATTCGAACTCGGCGGAAGCGGATCTGACAAGGTGAGGCCGAAAGTCCGCTATCGACGGCGTACACCGCGCCGCTCGCCCTAACGGCCGCGAGTCCACCGCCGATGAAAGACTGATTCTGCTTCACGAGATGCCGTCGCCAAGCTCCGACTAGACGGCACGCCAACCCCACGCTCGTTGGGTGGCTCGGATGACGAAGCGGCAGGCACCAACCGGTGCGGGCAGGAGCGCCTCCGAGCGGGAGGCTCGGCAATTGGAGTAGTGCATGCCGAACGACGAGATTCACCCAACCAATCGATCCGTCCGGCGGGTCGTATTGTCGGGGCCACTGGCTCACCAGTATGCGGCGGGAATGGTCAGACACGACCAGATAGCGGAAGGGGCCCGCCGATAGTGATGACCCGAGAAGAACTGGCGGCGATGACCGATGACGAGATCTGGCTCATTATCGGCACAAACACGGTAACCCGTACATGCCGCTCAGCATGGAGCCTGCGGTGCGTAAGTGCCACAAGTCCGATGAGTCGTTCCCGTCGATCACTCCGCATGACCTTCGGCACACGGCGGCGAGTCTGGCCGTTGAGCGCCGGGGCCAACGTGAAGGCTGTGCAGCGGATGCTGGGGCACGCGAAGGCCAGCATGACGCTAGACGTCTACGCCGACCTGTTCGACGCTGACCTGGACGACGTGGCTGTAAATCTGGACGCGCAATTCGAGCCGCCGCCGACGCGGCCCGCGAGGACGCGACCCAGTGAGTTTGCCGGTGACGGCGGTAGGGGCGGCTGTGTGGCCACCGCCGGTCGGCTCGGCGCGGTCCGCTGCGGGCTGACTGCGGGCTGGGTGGACTGCGACGGGCTGTCAGCTAACTAGCGAATAGCACCCTGCCTGCGGATTATGCTGTGGAGCTAAGGGGATTCGAACCCCTGACCTACTCGATGCGAACGAGTCGCGCTACCAACTGCGCCATAGCCCCTGATACCGGTAGCAGGCTACCAGCCGCAGAACGGCCGCCGAACGGCCGCCGAAACCGGCAACTACTGGCCTGCGGCGTGCGGCAGATCGAAACCGCGCGCGAAGGGGGCGTAGTCGAGGTGCTCGAAGATCGGGTCCTCGTCGTCGATCTCCAACACCACCGAGCCGGGTCGGCGCAGCCGCGAGGGAACCACGTCGAACTCGTGGTCGTCGGTGTTCTCCACACCCAGCCGCGCCCGAGCGATCCGCTGGGCACGACGGCGGCGCAGCCGCTCCTCGATGCGGGTCTGACGGCGCAGATAGGCGAGATAGAGGAGGGTCACGGCGCCGATCGAGCCGCACGCCCACCACGCCGCAGGCGCCACCGTGAACGCCGCCGCGGCGGACGTCACCACCGCTATGGCCATGACCGTCAGCATGCGTTTGCGGAACTTGTACTTGCGGGCACCGACCGCCGCGGCGGTCTTGGACTCGTATCGCCGCCTGCGGGCGTCGCTCAGCGACGCGGCCATCTGCAGATCGGTGTCCGACGGCGCTTCCAGCCCCGAGGAATCAGCGACGTACTCGTACTCGTCCTCGGTGCCGTCGAGCTCGTCCTCTTCCTCGGGCTTGTCCGTCTCGTCAGCCTCGGCAGCTTCGCCGAAATCCAATGGCAGCTCGTCGGTTTGAGGCGCGGGCTCCTGGTCGGCGTCGCTCTCACCGATTGGCAACGCGCCGGAGTCCTCGTCGATGACGTCGACGTCGAGGTAGTCCGGCTCACTGTCGATCTCGGTGTCGACTACGGCCGCGCGCACCACCGAGCGCTCCGAGGACTCGTCGTGGACTTCCTCGTCGAGGTCATCGTCGACGTCGACGTCGGACGGCTGCCAGTCCGGATCGCTGCGATGCCCCGCCGCAGGTCGTCCGCGCCGCAACAACCGCGCGCCACGACCCGTGTTGAGCACTCGCGTCGCCAGGGCCACGTCGCTAGTACGGCGCACCGCATCGCGCTTGCTGATCAACATCGGGACCAACACGAAGAGCCAGAGCACGACAAGGGAGATCCAGAGGAGAGATTGGGGGATGCTTGGCATGACGCCTGCTCCTTTCCCCATCAGGCTAGGTCCGTGACCAGCGCATCCGTGGATGGCGCGCCGAGGTCAATTACACACCTGTAATTCACAGCTGACAAGCACCAACAGTCACAAATGTCACATCAGTAACAAATCGAGCCGCTTCGCTGCGCCTAGTTCTGCTCCACGGTCGTGGTTTCGCCGAGCGGACAGCCCTCCTGCAAAACTCGGGCGTCACGCCCAACTCGCGTGGCCCTCGCGCACCAGCGCGGACGTCGCCGAGCCGTTGAGTTCCTCGACGGTGATGGCCACCAGCAGGTGATCGCGCCAGGCGCCGTCCACCTCGAGGTAGCGCCGCAGCAGCCCTTCCTCGCGGAAGCCGACCTTTGCCAGCACGGCTCGGCTCGCCGCGTTCTCGGGGCGCACCGTCGCCTCGGCGCGGTGCAGTCTGACCGGGCCGAAACACTGGTCAAGTCCCAGCGCCAGCGCGGCCGTCGCCACCCCGCCACCTGTCGCCGAGCTGGCCACCCAGTAGCCGATCCACGCCGAGCGCAACGCGCCATGTGTCACGTTGC
>JAVRPX010000545.1:0-18543 GCA_032161985.1 Mycobacterium sp. | reverse complement strand
ACGATATAGCGAGGTTTGGGGTTTTTGGCCTCGACCGCCCGAACGACCGCGCGGGCGACGGTGTCAGCGTCTATCATCACGCCGGGCATCTCGGTAAGCGCGCGTGTGGTCTCAGCGTAGCGGCGCTTGAATTCGCCGTACGGATCGTCATCGGCGTACGACCGCGTTGCTTCGAGTTGGGATTCGACGAACCGAGTACGTACCCCGGTTGGGTCGATCAACACGACGCGTACACCGAACTGCGCTACTTCGGCCCTAAGAGCGAGCGAGAGGGCCTCGACGCCGTATTTGCTGATGTGGTACGCGCCTGCGCCCGGGGTGGTGAATCTTCCGCCGGTGCTGCCGATGTTGACGATTGTGCCCGCTCCACGAGCGCGCATGCCGGGCAATACGGTCTGTGACAGGTGAAGCGTCGCAACCACATTGGTCTCGAAGAGGCTTCGTACGTCGCTCAACGCCACCTGCTCGAGGGGGCTGGGAAGCGGGAATCCGGCGCTGTTGACGAGGACGTCCACCTCCCCGTAGTCGGTCTGGATCTCCTCTGCGAGTCGGGCCACAGCGGCCTCGTCGGTGACGTCGAGTGCGCGGGCATGTAGGCCCCGTGACCGCAGGGTATCGAGAGCAGCTGGATTGCGGCCGGCCGCGAACACCACATAATCTCGGGCCTGCAGCCGGTAGGCGGTGGCCTCACCGATGCCGCTCGTCGCCCCCGTGACCAGAGCAATCGGCTGGCCTTTCATCGGATCAGGGCTCCTCATCCGGAGTTGCGTGCGGATGCAAGCGTAGCGAGTCAGTCAATTCGCGGCCCCCACAACCAGCGAGGAAATCATTCTGTGGGTTCGCCTCACACGTGATATTTTGCGGTTGCTCCTAAGAAGAACCTTCGCCTAGGGAGGCATGCAAGGTGCCCAGGGCGCACGAGAAACCGTGTGCGACATGCTTGAGGTGATCGACAGGGGATGTGTCAGTGAATCCCACCCTGTTCCGCTGCTCTTCGTTCACGGGGCCTGGCATGCGGCATGGTGTTGGGATGAAAACTTCCTAAGCTTCTTCGCCGAGAGGGGTTATCGTGCTCTGGCGGTCAGCCTTCGCGGCCATGGCAACAGCCCAACTGACAAGCCGCTGCGGGCCTGTTCGGTAGCCGACTTCGTCGAAGACATCAGCGTGGTTGCCGCCAGTCTGCCCACACCGCCAGTGATTATCGGTCACTCCATGGGCGGTCTCATCGTGCAGAAGTACCTAGAGTCGCACGACTCTCCTGCCGGTGTGTTGATGACGTCCATGCCCCCACAGGGAAACCTCGGGTCCGCCCTGCGCTGGATAAGGCAGCACCCGTTGCATTTCACCAAAATGGTAATCACCGGCAAGGCGTTGCCCTATATCAGTACTTCACAGCTCGCACGCGAGAGATTCTTCTCTGCACAGACGCCCGAGTCCCACGTGGTGAAATACGCGGCGCGGCTCCAAGAGGACAGCGCGCGCGTCGGCATCGACTGCCTCGTGCTCAGCTTGCCCCGCCCGAAACGGGTGACCACGCCGCTGCTGGTCCTAGGCGCCGATGAGGACGGCGCCCATACGCGAAAAGAAGTACTTGCGACGGCGCTCGCATATCGCACCGAAGCAGAATTCTTTCCCAACATGGGTCACAACATGATGCTCGAGCCCGGGTGGGCTGCCGTGGCTGAACGAATCCACACCTGGCTCGGCACGCACCGGCTGTAACGCTCTCGAGCACCGAGGAATGGTCAGAACCTTGTGGTTCTCCGGCGCGCGCATCAGGGGTTTTCGAGGGATTCGGACGTCGTGGCGACGCTCATCGTCGTGCCGGTCACGCCCGGTCTGGTAGGCACCAATTCGAGGGGCAGATGCGCCAGCCCCCGCATCGTCGGGTTGTCGAGGTAACGGTATTCCCCGTCGAGACGGATGGCATCGACTCGCGAAAGCAGTTGTGTCAGAACCCGGCTGGCTTCCATACGGCTCAGAGGGGTGCCGAGGCAGTAGTGGATGCCACCGCCGAAGGCGAGGTGATCGGAGGGGTTACGGTTCAGGTCGAAGGTGTCCGGGTCGTCGTAGTGGCGCGGGTCGCGGTTCGCCGCGGCGAACAGGAGCAGAACGCGTGCGCCGGCGGGGATTGTGTTCGCACCGATGGTGTAGTCGCGGGTGGCGGTTCGGTAGAACCCTTGAACAGGTGAGACAAGGCGCAGCTGCTCCTCGATCGCGGCGGGAATCAACTCGGGGTGCTCGCGCAGCTGGGCGTACAGGTCGGGTTGCTGTGCCAGGGTCAGGAACAGTCCCGACAAGAGGTTCGTCGTCGTCTCGCTGCCGGCGCCGATGAGCATGGCAGCGCTCCAGAAGACCTCGTCATCCGTCAGCACATCGTCGCCATCCGAAGCGGTCATCATCGAGATCAGGTCGTCACCTGGGTGGCGCCGGCGATTCGTGATGAGGCGGTCAAGGTTGCGCCGCATCGCCGCCGTCGCACGGGCTGAGCGCGCGCTCAAGGCGATTCCGTGCGGGGTCAACGGCGCGAAGGAACTCGCGACTATCGCATCAGACCAATCCAGGAAGCGTGCGTGATCTTGCTGCGGTATTCCCAGCATCATGGCGATCAGTCGGTTCGGGAGCGGTTTTGCAAGATCGGCCACCAATTCAGTTCTGCCGCGGGCGATCATGACGTCGACGAGTTCGTCAGCGACCTCGCTGATGGCGGCTTGCCAGGCCTTCATCGCCCGTGGGGTGAAGGCCCGAGAGACGAATTTGCGAAGCCGAGTGTGGTCGGGCGGGTCGGCCGCGTTCATCGTCTGCAGATGGACGCGATACCGGGCTTGACTCTCCGCCGAAGACAACGCGTCGTGGTCGCGCAACGCCGTCCGCACGTCATCGTAGCCGGCTACGATCCAGATCCCGCGCTTGCGGTTGTACCACACGTTCGGCACGTTCGGCCCGGTGAGCAGCGCATGATATCCCGGGTACGGATCACGCCTCGTCTGCGCTGAAAACGGGTCGAAGTCGGTGACTGGCGCAATTTTCCTGCCGGTCATGACGGAGCCGGCTCTGTCGCGCGCGACCCCGGCCAGGCCATCTACACCGATCTTCAGGAGGCTGGCGCGGAAGCGGAGCCTGTGCGCAAACGTCATGTGGATGAACCCTCTCGTGTAGGCCTTAACGGCGGCCAGGATCACCACGGCGGCGGCGATCCACCAGAAGTAGGTGATGATCGCGCCGACGATGAACATCAGGCCCAGCAGGGCGCCGAGGAGTCTCATGGCCCCAACGCCCCTTCGATCACCGGCCCAATCTTGTCGGCCAGGTACCGGTGGCCGTCATCGGTGGGGTGAAACCTGTCACTGCCGATGAGCCCAGTGCCGACGAACCACCGGTCAGCCATCGGATCGACGAACACGGCGCCCACTGCGTCTGCTTGGCCGCGGATCGAATCACGCAGCGCCAGAGCGTAATCCGGCGGGTTTTCGTAGAGCCACAGCGGCCCGATGACGATCAGCTTGGCCGTCGGGTCGGTGGCCTTCGTCTTGGCGAACGCAGCCGCCGCTGCCGCCGCCACCACATCGAGGGGTTGTTGGGCGTCGTTGGAGCCACCGAAGAACACCACCACATCGTCGCCGGAGCCCGACTGTAGATCACCGAGACGGTGGCCGTGCTGGCCGCGCTCGACGTAGCCTGCGCCCCCCTCGGCGTCCTTGCGGACGATGGCGGTGTGGCCGTCGGCGCGCAGTTTCGCCCATGCCAGGTTGACCCAGTTGGCCTCCCCCCTCCCGCCGATGACGGTGCCGTCGGTGAGGGAATCCCCGATGACGCGAATGTTGATCTCCCGCACCGGGGCCGCGCTCGTTGTGGCGCCCACTGACGGCTGCGATGAGCATCCGATGACGGCGAACAGCAGGGCCACCGCTACCGCGAAAAGCCGCTTCATGTGCTCGGCTCGATGTTGGTGTGCCGCACCTCGGCGATGACGGCGCCCTCGGTCGTCGCGATCGTGTAGTCCTTGGACTGCGCGGCCAGCTGGCGCAGGTAGCGCCGCCGGTCGTTGGTCACGGCGACCTCGATGTCGGCCACCTCGGAAACCAGCTTGGCTGGGTAGTGGCGCGTCAGGTGGTAGAACTCGTACTTTTCGATCTCACCGGCGGCGAACTGCTCCGCGTAGATCTCCAGCTGTCGTTTGGCCATGGTCGGCCTTCCTGAAAGCCGTAGTAGATGCGGGGATACTGGCTGAACTGCAGCGAGCCGCGGACCCCATCGGTCTTGCGCCGCACCACAACCCACGGCGCGGCGAACCCCAGCACCTCGAAGTCGCGCTGCAGCGCCTCGGTGTCCCAGATGGGCGTGAGCCGGTCGTCGTCGGCCCAGTCGAACCAGCCCTTGCGGCCGTTGCCGAACTCGACGCAGGCCATCGCGTCGTCGACGGCGATCACGTCGCCGCGGGTGCCCTCGGTGTTGACGACGGTGTCGCCGGTGTTCAGTGCTGTCATATGCGAACCTCCTTGGTGGTGAGCCCGGGGCGGTTTTCGCAGGACTCGGCGATGTGGCCGACCTCGCTAAACCAGGGATGGCCCTCGTAGGCCTCCTTGGGCAGCAGGTAGTAGGCCTGGCAGTCGTGGCCCTCGTAGAGAACCCCGACCATGCCCTCGGGCACCGGTTCGTGCTGAAGATCCTCACGACCGATCGCGAGTTACGGCAAATACCGCGGACCACTCCCCTAGAGTTGCAGAAATGTCCGCTATCTGGGGGGAATGTCCGTAATTGAGGATTTTACATCTGAGCAGCCGTACGCCGTCGACGTTCACGACCGCGGGGACCAGCACCGTCGTTGCGAGTTCGCGAGTATGGCCGCCAGCTACGGTGCCCTGTGCGACGATCAGGTCGACACCGGAGGCGGCGTGCCGCAGCACTCGTCAGCCTTGTTCGCGTCCTCATCAAGCGGGGCGCCGTTCCGTAGTCGGAACGGGTGAAGGATGCGGCCAATCAGAATTCTGCGGCGGGTATGGATACCGGTGGTAGTACTGGTGGTGATCAGTTGTGGGGGGTTCACCGTGTCGCGGATCCACGGTGCTTTCGGTTCTGAGATACGCCCCTCGTATGCCGACGGTCGAGTTGAGGAAATCAAGCCGTTCGACCCCAAGCAGGTGGTCTACGAGGTCTTCGGACCGGCAGGCACCGTCGCAGACATCAGCTATTTCGATGTCAATTCCGAGCCGCAGCAAGTCGATGAAGCACGCTTGCCATGGTCAATCACGATCACGACGACCTTACCCGCGATCGTGGGTAGCGTTGCGGCACAGGGTGATAGCGACAGTATTGGCTGTCGCATCGTGGTGGACGGTGAGCTCAAAGCTGAGAGAAACTCGAACGGAGTAAACGCTTTCACCCATTGCCTGGTCAAGGGCGCGTAGGAGGCGCATGAGCAGCCACGGCACGAGCAACCAACGCACCAGACGGCCATTGGTAGCAGCAACGGTCCGCAAATTTGCGGTGCCCATCATTCTCGGGTGGTTGGCGCTTGCTGTCCTGGTGAGTATCGGCGTGCCATCACTAGAACAGGTCACGAAAGAACGTGCTGTATCACTGAGCACCAAAGATGCGTCGTCGGTGAAGGCAATGACGCGGGTGGGCGAGGTTTTCAAGGAATCGGATTCCGATAGCTTGGCGATGATCGTCTTGGAGGGTGAGCAGCCCCTCGGTGACGAGGCGCACAAATATTACGACGGCTTAATTCGTCAGTTGAAAGCCGACGCGACGCATGTGCAGCACATTGCCGATTTCTGGGGAGACCCACTTACCGCGGCGGGCGCACAAAGCGCCGACGGTAAGGCCGCGTATGTTCAGCTGAATCTCGCCGGCAACCAAGGTGAGGCGTTAGGAAATGAATCCGTCGAGTCTGTTCGGAAGATCGTGGAGCGGACGCCTCCGCCAAACGGAGTCAAAACCCATGTAACTGGCCCTGCCCCGCTCGTAACGGATATGAACAACAGCGGTGATAGAGCAATCATCAAGATCGTGGTGGCCACTGTCACCGTGATTTTTATCATGTTGCTTCTTGTCTACCGGTCGGTCAGCACCGTACTTCTCTTATTGGCGATGGTTGGGATCGAATTGGCGACGGCAAGAGGGATCGTTGCGTTTCTTGGCTACCACGAAATAATCGGCCTTTCGACTTTTGCTACCAATATGCTTGTATCCCTCGCGATCGCGGCGGGGACGGATTATGGGATATTTTTCATCGGGCGATATCATGAGGCCCGCCAGGGTGGCGAAGATCGGGAGACGGCGTACTACACCAGCTACCGCGGGGTCGCTCATGTGGTCTTGGCCTCCGGTCTGACAATTGCCGGGGCGACGTATTGCCTCACTTTCACCCGTTTGCCGATTTTCCAAACCATGGGGGTCCCCTGCGCCGTGGGCATGCTCGTCGCGGTCGCGGTTGCTCTTACGCTGGTCCCCGCAGTTCTTACCGTTGGTAGCCGTGTCGGCCTCTTCGACCCGAAGCGAAAGATCAAGGTGCGTGGATGGCGACGGGTGGGTACCGCAATCGTGCGCTGGCCCGGGCCTATCTTTGTCGCAGCGTGCGCGGTCGCGCTGGTTGGCCTGCTGGCGCTGCCGGCGTACACGCCGAGCTATAAGGACCGGCTGTACATACCCCAAGACATGCCCTCCAACATCGGATGGGCGGCCGCAGAGCGTCATTTCTCCCAGGCGCGCATGCAGCCCGAAGTACTGATGATCGAGTCCAATCACGACATGCGTAATCCGGCAGACTTCATCATCTTGGACAAACTGGCCAAGAGCATCTTTGGCGTTCACGGCATTTCCCGGGTGCAGTCCGTGACTCGCCCCCAGGGCACGCCTATTGCGCGCACGTCCATACCATTTTTGCTGAGCCTTCAGGCTGCCGGCCAGCTGCAAAACATGAAATTCGTGGAAAACCGGCTGAATGACATGCTGACGCAAGCGGACGAGTTCGCGGGAACGATCGCAACGATGGAGCGCATGTACGCGCTGATGCAACAGCTCGTCGGTACCACCCACCACATGGTCGGTGTAACGGCGGAAACGGTGACGATCACGGGTGAAATTCGAGACCAGATCGCTGATTTCGATGACTTCTTTAGGCCGATTCGCAACTATTTCTACTGGGAGCCACACTGCTACAACATCCCAGCCTGCTGGGCGTTCAGATCCATGTTCGACGCTATGGATGGTGTAGACAGGCTCACCCAGAATCTGGAGGAACTCAACAAAGACCTGAATGGTATCGACGCGGTCCTGCCGCAGATGCTCGCTCTGTTGCCGCCACTGATCGACACCATGAAAGGCCTGCGGACCACGTTGCTGACCATGCACAGCACAATGTCCGGGATCGTTGAGCAGGTGCAGGAGGTGAACGGAAACGCGACCGCGATGGGAAGGGATTTCGACGCCGCCAAGAACGACGACTTCTTCTACCTGCCTCGTGAGGTGTTCGACAATCCAGACTTCCAGCGCGTCATGAAGCTGTTCCTGTCACCGGACGGCAAGGCAGCGCGTTTCATCATTTCGCATAGGGGAGATCCGGCAACAGCCGAGGGCATATCGCGTATCGATGAGATGAGAACCGCCGCCGAGGAAGCCGTCAAGGGGACGCCACTGGAGGATGCCAAGGTCTACATTGCCGGCTCTGCTGCGACCTTCAAGGACTTGCAAGAAGGTTCGGATTACGATTTCTTGATCGCCGGGATTGCGTCGCTTTGCATAATTTTCAGCATTATGTTGATGGTCACGCGAAGTCTTGTTGCCGCCTTCGTGATCGTGGGCACGGTGGTACTTTCCCTGGGGGCCTCGATTGGGCTATCAGTGCTGGTGTGGCAATACCTCATTGGCTTCAACTTGCATTGGCTCGTGATGGTGATGTCCGTAATCATTCTTTTGGCCGTGGGATCCGACTACAACCTGCTCTTGGTTGCACGGTTCAAAGAGGAAATGGGTGCCGGACTGAAGACGGGCATCATCCGTGCGATGGGCGGTACCGGCAAGGTCGTGACGACCGCGGGTCTGGTTTTCGCGTTCACCATGGCCTCAATGGTGGTGAGCGACCTGCGCGTTGTCGGCCAGGTAGGTACCACCATTGCTCTCGGCTTACTGTTCGACACGCTGATCGTGCGTTCGTTCCTGATGCCATCTGCTGCCGCGCTGCTGGGACGCTGGTTCTGGTGGCCAATGAACGTTCGCTCGCGCCCGTCCCGCGTTCCCTCGCGCCCGTCCGTTCGCTCGGACCCGTACCACCACGTTAGATACCCGTTCCACGCTAGATGACAGCATGTGGAAACGTGACCTTGGTTTCGGGAGCGAGCGAGACCAAGGCTGCCAGCACCGTCTCACCAACTTGGTCAAACCCCGTCACGCCTCCTCCGGGTCCGAACATGCATCTAGTCAAAATTGTTGTCCGGCAACGGAATCGAACTCGCCAATCCGGTCGACGAATGTTACCGGCGATGCCGTGTCTGCGAGCCAAGAGCGGACGTCATCCGCCGCGGCAGAAACAGCAAGTCGGGGCCGATCAACAGCCGGCAGAGCCTCAAAACAGGAAGTCTCGGGACTCGCCGACCGGTTCATCGTTGGTACCGGAGTGGGCTCAATTTTCGGACGTGACTTGACTCCGTTATTGACGGTGAGGACCATCTGATGCTTATGGGCGGGCGGCAGTTCGACGCGATCGTCGTGGGGGCGGGTTTCGGCGGCATTGGCGCGGCGATCCAGCTGAACCGGCTGGGCTATGACGACATCGTGATCGTCGACCGCGAGGACGACCTAGGTGGAACGTGGCACGTCAATCGCTATCCGGGCCTTTCCGTCGATCAGCCGTCGCCCACGTTTTCGTACTGGTTCGAGCCGAACCCCTACTGGTCGCGGCTGTTCGCGCCGGGCGTTGAACTGAAGCGTTACGCCGAGCATGTGGCCGACAAGTACAACGTGCGCCGCTACATGCGGTTCAACACCACTGTCGAGGGGGCGCGGTGGGACGGCGATGCCCGCGTTTGGCGGGTTGCGCTTGCCGGTGGTGAGGCGCTGAGCGCGCAGTTCCTGATAGCCGCGACCGGCTTCCTGTGTCAGCCACGCACTCCCGATATTCCGGGCATCGGGACATTCAGCGGGCGCATCATTCACACTGCCGACTGGGATGACAGTTACTCACTGACCGGCCGGTTCGCGGCAGTCATCGGAACCGGTTCCACCGGTGTGCAGGTCATTCCCGAACTGGCCAAAGAAGTCGCCGAGCTCACCGTGTATCAGCGCACACCGATTTGGGTGCTGCCCAAGCTGGATATTCGCTTCCCGCCCGTGATCCAACGGCTTTTCGCCAAACTTCCTCTTACCCAGCGCATCTTGCGGTGGTTCACGGACACCAGCCTTGATTTCATGATGGTCATCACGATGTGGAAATACCGGCACTTCAAGTTGGTCAACAAGGCCATATCAGGTGTGTCGAAGATTTATCGGCTGCTGATGGTGCGCAACATGAAGTTGTGGCGGGATCTGAACCCGGATTTCGACTTCGGTTGCAAGCGACCGACAATCTCGAATTCTTACTACCACGCGTTCACCAAGCCTCATGTGCGTCTGGAAACCAGTGGTGTCGAGCGGATCGAACCCGACGGGATCGTCGCGCGCAACGGCACCAAACGGTTCATCGACACCCTGGTCCTCGCGACCGGATTCGACGTGTGGGAGGCGAATCTACCGGCAATCGAGGTGATCGGCCGTGATGGCCGGAACCTTGGAAAGTGGTGGCGCGAATCGAGTTTCCAAGCCTACGAGGGCATCTCGGTGCCTTATTTCCCGAACTTCTTGAGCATGGCCAGTCCGTACGCGTGGGTGGGGTTGTCGTGGTTCAACACGGTGGAATACCAGATGCGCCACATGGATCGGCTGTTCGGCGAACTCCAGCGGCGCGGTGCTCGTACCTTCGAGGTCACCGAACAGGCCAACGCCCGCTTCCTGGATCGAGTGACCACGCTGCTCGAAGATTCGGCGTTTCACCTCGGCAGCTGTGCAAACTCGCGGTCATATTGGTTCAGGAACCACACCGGCAAGGGGGAAGCACCGCTTTTCCGTCCGACGTCGGTGCGTAGCGCCGTCAGGGAGCAGGAGCGATTTCCGTTGTCGGACTACGCGATAGCCTGACTCATCTGGTCGTTGGTGACCCTCCGACTCCAGGAACGGGACTCGACTGCCTGGTGAGGGATGCCGCTCGATTCCCTGGTTCAGCCATACGTCCGCTACTCGATCTGCCCGCTAATAATTTGACGCTGCCGTCGGTTCGGCGCCCAGAATCCTCGTGCTTTGGCGGAGGCCTTGACGTAGCGGCGTACCGAGTTCTAGCCTCACTTCAGCAAAGCGTCCGGAATATTGGACAGATGTGCTGAGGATTGGTGCATATCACCAATAACTTGAAAGGGGGGCGCATGAGTACAGCTGTGCCTCGGCATGCTCGGCAACGTGGTCGACATCGACGCCGGACGCCGGAAAAACGACGTGTCCCAGCCGAAGTCCGTGGTCGACATCGATGCGGGACGCCGGAGAAGCGACACATCGCAGCCGGCGTCGCGCTAGTAGGGGCCAGCGTCATAACCGGCGCGTCGGTTCTGCCGCCGCCGCTACCGGCACCCTTACCGTCGGAGCTTCGGCTCGCCAGCGCGGAGGTGGGTCTGACCGCTGCCTCCTCTGTTCTTAATATCCCGGCGAACCTGCTGATTGACCTCATCAACATTCCTCACAACGAGATACAAGCCATGGACTATTCTGCCAGGGCTTTCCTTTTCAGTGGGCCATGGCTCGTGGTAGGACCGACGAACGTGTGGGGAGTGGACCCCGGGGACCCGCCGAAGTTCATGTCGGTAGTCAACATGCTGGTGCCATTCCCGGCCCTGTCCGGAATCGGTCTCGATGAATTCGATCAGACCGGCCTGGGCCAGCAGGTGTGGTTCTTAGCGGCCACCCAGCTCCCGACGAGCCTGGACTGCGACGACGAGGGCTGCATGCCCACAGTGCCCACAGTTCCCATCACCGGCATCGCCAGCATCGACTCCACCATATGGAGCCTGGCGATACTGACCGGCCAGGTGAGGTTCCCGCTGTTCGACAACTTATTCAAGGTACCGATTTCAGATTTGACGTCCGGGTACACCTTTGGCCCCGACTGGCCTGGCCGCGTCAGCCCCGCGGGCCTGATCTATCCCGGGTTCGGCTTCGCGGGAACCGTCGTCGACCCGGTGACCGGCAAGAACGTAGTGCCGTGGGACGGAATGACATTCACGCTGGATCTGTCGAAGCCCTTCAACAATTACTTCGACCATTTGATGGCAGATCCGTCAACGAACCCGATCCAGCTTCCCGACCTCGAGCAATTCGGGAGAGCCCTTCAGTCTCTCGCCGCGGCGATGGTCGTTGCCTTCGACCCGTTTACCCCCGGCAGCTTCTTCTGCCCGGGGGACTGCAGCTTTATACCGGCCGCGATGGACTATCCAGCGATAGTGAAATCCATCGGGGATCTTTGGCCGGGAAATCCCGTTATTGACGAGTGGTTGAACGCCTACGGGAACGGCACGGCCAACGTCCCAACGAAGGAGCAGGTTGCGCTCGCCATCAAGTTGAAAGAAGGGCATTTTTGGGACTTTGACCACCCGGGCCTGCCGCCTGGTTGGATCAAGGGGTTCGACTTCACCTCTTTGGCGCCGTCCTTCCATGCATTGTGGACGGCCCTGGGCCTGAATCCTCCTCCGCTAGAGCAGGATCCGTTCCAGGATCCAGACACTCTGGCCCCGCCGACAGGCGGTCCAGCCAGCCAACTGGTGTCCGCCATGAACGTCTCAGAGGAGAAGGCGTCTGCGCAGACGCTTCCCGCCTCGCCGACACAGAAAGCCGCAACGCTGAACTCGAACACGGTCCCGGACGTCCAAGTGACCAATAACGCGTTCACCGAAGTCCAGACGGCTGATCAGTCCACCACCCCCGCCGTGATCAAGGCCCCGGCCAACGCTGCGACGGTGCCAACCAACGCCGATCCGACAGCCGGTCAAACACTGGAGACTGACACGATGCGAGACGGCAACATGGCAGTACCCGGCAGGGGCGGCGGTAATGGCACCAGGTCCCGTGGCGGGTTGAGTGACGCGCTCAGGTCCGCGGCTGACCAGATTAGCTCCAGTATCTCGACGGTCACCAGCGGATTGACGGGCGGCACCACGACCGGCAACACCAACACCGGCGGCAGCACGGCCGGCGAATCCGGCACCGGCGGCAGCAACAGCGGCGGAAGCAACAGCGGCGGAAGCAACAGCGGCGGAAGCAACAGCGGCGAAGGCAGCACCGGCGGCGGAAGCAACAGCGGCGAAGGCAGCACCGGCGGCCGGCACCGAGTCGAGTAAGGCTTGGTACCGCTTATGGGTGTACAGCATTTCGATGTGGTCATCGCGGGCAGCGGGTTTCGGCGGCCTCGGGGCAGCGATCCCGTGGCGCGGCAGATGTCCTGTCCATAGCTGAGCATGAGCATCGCGCTTCCGGAATTCACGCCCACACAAGAGAGCCTTTTCCTCACGCTGGGCAGCAGGGCTCTGGACAGTCGGCTACCACGCCCATTTCTGGGCGACACCATGGCCGACGAGATCCTCGCAACGATCGGTTATGGCCTCGAGAAGTTCCCGCAACTGACCACAAAGCTCCTCGACCGACGTTCCAGGGTTTTCGACGCGGCGGTGCGGGCCAAGGTACTTGACGAGATGGTGCGCCGGTTCGTACTCCGTCAACCGGACGCGGTCGTGCTAGACCTAGGCGCTGGCCTGGACGGCAGAATGTTCCGAGTCGACCCGCCGCCCACCGTCGAGTGGTACGACATCGACTTCCCCGGAGTCATCGCCCTCCGGCGGCAACTGTTGCCACAGCCCGCCAATGCCCACTACGTCGGCGCGGATCTGACTGATCCGGACTGGTTGCAGGACATCCCCAGCAACCGGCCTGCGATGATGGTCGCCGACGGGCTCGTTCTCTTCCTCCAACAAGATGACTTCGTGTCGTTGCTGAACCGGCTTACCGCCCACTTTCCCGGCGGGGAGCTGGCACTCAATGCCTACACCACATGGGCCATCTGGACGTTCAAGCACTCCCGCGCTATGAGGGCCATCGCAGGCGGCATCGCGAATCGCGGTTTCAACGATCCTCGGAAGCTCGAGCGCTGGGTCGATGGGCTGACTCTGCTCGAGGAGATCTTTCTCACCCGAGCACCTGAGGTCGCCGAGTTGCCGCTGATCGGCCGATTGACATCCGGGCTGGCGGCCAGGAACACGTTGGCGTCCCGAATGATGCGCACCATGGTGCTCCGCTACTGCTTCTAGTTGGCTCTTGGGCCGCATGAAGGGTGTCCTCTGATAAGCCGCGGCCGCTCGCGGCTCCATCTCTGGGTGAAGTCCACTCACGAGCGTTGCCGGAAACAACCAATTCACCCGTTTGGACGTCTCGGCGGATCTTCTCGCTGGATCGTGGTAGTGACCACGGGAAGCGGTCGGCGACGTGAAAGTTTCAATGGAACACGGGGTTTCGGCACACGCGCAGCCCGAGGTACGACGGCTGCAAGCGCTCGCGCCTGCTGGAGTAGCTCACCGACGTTGGCCGGAGGAAGGTCTCTCAATCCTTCGCGAAGCAATAGGTGCGGTAGGAGATCTCGCCACGCTCGAGGTCTCGGTAGAACCACGAACCGTCCACAACAGCGAATTCGCGGCCGAAGCGGCGCATGAACGCCGGCAGATACCGATTGATCAGCTCCATGGACCGCGCCGAATTTTCGTGCAGGCCGCGCAGAACCTGGTCGTTGATGACCCTCTTGGAGACGAACCGCAGCGGTGATTTCGCTAGAGCTGCCTCCCAGGCGGGGAAATTGTCACGGTTGCGGAAATCGGAGTAGAGGAAATACCCCCCGGAGCGCAGGACGCGTGCCGCTTCGCTGAGAAAACGGTCGAAGTTGGGGTAAATGTGCGAGGCCTCGACGTTGATCACCGCATCAAAGGATTCGTCAGGGAAGGGCAGTTTCTCGGCGTCGCCCTGCACGAATTCCAGGCCGGGCAGCTTGTGCCTCTCTTGGCAGAAGTCGATGGCGGCCGAGTTGAAGTCCAGCCCGGTGTAGGAGGCGGGCTCCAAGGTTCGCGTGAGGTAGGAGGCTCCGCCCCCATGGCCACAACTGACTTCAAGCACTTTCTTGCCGCTGAGATCGATCTGGGTTGCGGTCTGGTGGTAGAGCTGAATGCTGCACCGGTTGGGCTCGTCGGACTCGTCGAGCGGCAGACCCATCGGCGGGTCTTCCTCGTAGCCCCAGTTCAAGAAGACGATATCCTCCTGCCCGACGAGCCGACGGGTCATGAAGGGATACCAGTACTTGAAAAGCTTCTTGTAGGTCGCGGTGGACCCGATGCGGTACACCAGATCTACGCCGATATTGTCTAGCTTTTCAAATCGAACGAGGGTACGAACCATGGCGGGCAGTATTCCAGGCAGCGGTTGGTCAAGCACGGGTTTCCGGACAATTTGTCCAGAAAATCGGACCCTAGGTTTGTAGTAGTTGTTGCCGTCCCCCGGATTAGTTCTGCGATCTCGGAGGGCGCGGATGCGTTGAGGCGCGTCGAAGCCAAGTCTGACGCGCCTGGTATGGGCAACGCCGGCGAGCAAGTCGCGCTTCATGAGCGGGCCGCAGGTCGATGCGGTGCCCCGCGGGGCGAGCCCGGTTCGTGTGTCCACTGATGTACAAGCAAACTCGATCAGCTGCCTTCAGCGACTCCAGTCTCCGGACGAATATTCGAAGGAGCTGCAGCACGGTGAGGGATTCTTGCCGTGGTACAGGTGGTCGAGATATTCGCGCACAGGGATCCGATAGCGCCGTGCGACAAGCGCATAGTCGCTACTTTGCTGCGACGCGCGGGCCTAGCCGCTATCTTGGATTAGTGCGACGCCCCGCAATTCTAGCAAAGGAGGTCAGACCGTGAACATCGACAACACTGTGACCACCTGGCGCGACATCGCCGACCAGCTCACCGCAAAGCAAAGAGCCATGCTTGATGAATGGGACACGAGACCGAGGCACCCAGACGGCGATGAGGGACACCGCAGAGGGCTAGTCGTGGTTGCGCGCCAGATGGCCGCCGACAACATCGCAGAGGAAACCTTCGCTACTATGCCGAAGCCGCTCGGCGCCACTAGCGTTGACACCTGGCGCGCCGATGGTGACCGCCCATGTATCCGACGCTTCACCGGTCCCAGACGCGGCCTGGTCGCAGTAGGTGGGAAGGCGGTTACCGTTGACATTCTTGGTGTGCAGTACTCCGACGGCGAGATCGAGCGCACGATTAGCGTCAGCGCCGAAAGCGTCGATCTGGGCTCCGCGCATGTGGCGCGAGAACTGGTCGACTCGCTGAACGCCGCTGCCGACGACCTCGACCGGCTCAACGAGCTAGACGGGCCGACCTCGACCGGCTCAACGAGCTAGACGGGCCGACCTCGTCGCCGGCTTCATGGCCATGGGTGTCGTGGCCCAACTTGGCTGGACGCCGGGGCCGATTTCAATGATCGAACTGGGTTTGCGGCGGGATAAAGACACGCACTCCGACACGCCGAGATCTGTCGGACGGCGGTCATAGACTGGCGTCCCTATGACCAGTCCGTCTGCTCTTCGCGCGAGCGCTCATCGGTCCTCCTTCGTGCACCTGCACAACCACACCGAATACTCGATGTTGGACGGTGCCGCGAAGATCACGCCGATGCTGGCCGAGGCGCAGCGCCTGGAGATGCCCGCGGTCGGGATGACCGATCACGGAAACATGTTCGGCGCCAGCGAGTTCTACAACAAAGCGACCGAACTTGGCATCAAGCCGATCATCGGTGTCGAGGCCTATATCGCTCCCGGGTCCCGGTTCGACACCAAGCGCATTCTCTGGGGTGATCCAAGCCAGAAGGGTGACGACGTCTCGGGCAGCGGGGCCTACACCCACCTGACGATGGTCGCCGAGAACGCGACGGGGCTGCGCAACCTGTTCAAATTGTCGTCGCTGGCCTCGTTCGAGGGGCAGCTTGGCAAGTGGTCGCGGATGGACGCCGAGCTCATCGCCGAGAACGCGGCGGGCATCATCGCCACCACCGGCTGCCCATCCGGCGAGGTGCAGACGCGGCTGCGGCTGGGCCACGACCGCGAGGCGCTGGAGTCCGCCGCCCGCTGGCGGGAGATCTTCGGGCCGGACAACTACTTCCTCGAGTTGATGGACCACGGCCTGGACATCGAGCGCCGGGTCCGCGAGGGGCTTCTGGAGATCGGCCGCAAGCTCGACATCCCGCCGTTGGCCACCAACGACTGCCACTACGTCACCCGCGACGCCGCGCACAACCATGAGGCGCTGCTGTGCGTGCAGACCGGCAAGACGCTGTCGGACCCCAACCGGTTCAAGTTCGACGGCGACGGCTACTACCTCAAGTCCGCCGCGGAGATGCGCGCACTGTGGGACGACCAGCTTCCTGGCGCCTGCGACTCCACTCTGCTGATTGCCGATCGGGTGCACTCCTACTCCGATGTGTGGGAACAGCGCGACCGCATGCCGGTTTTCCCGGTGCCCGAGGGACACGACCAGGCCTCATGGTTGCGCCACGAGGTCGACGCCGGCCTGGCGAGGCGCTTCGCAGGCGGTGTGCCGTCCCAGTACGTCGAGCGTGCGGAATATGAGATCGGCGTCATCTGCGCCAAGGGATACCCGTCGTACTTCCTGATCGTCTCCGACCTAGTGAACTACGCGCGGTCGGTCGACATCCGCGTCGGCCCGGGCCGCGGATCGGCCGCAGGCTCGCTGGTCGCCTACGCACTGCGCATCACCGACATCGACCCGATCGAGCACGGGCTGCTGTTCGAGCGGTTTCTCAATCCCGAGCGCGCGTCGATGCCCGACATCGACATCGACTTCGACGACCGAAGGCGCGGCGAGATGGTGCGCTACGCCGCCGACAAGTGGGGGAGCGACCGGGTCGCTCAGGTCATCACGTTCGGCACCATCAAAACCAAAGCGGCGCTGAAGGATTCGGCCCGAATCCACTACGGCCAGCCGGGTTTCGCGATCGCCGACCGGATCACCAAGGCGCTGCCGCCGCCGATCATGGCGAAGGACATTCCGCTGTCGGGGATCACCGACAGCAATCACGAGCGGTACAAGGAGGCCGCGGAGGTTCGCGGCCTGATCGACACCGACCCGGACGTGCGCACGATCTACGAGACGGCCCGCGGACTGGAGGGGTTGGTCCGCAACGCGGGCGTGCACGCCTGCGCGGTGATCATGAGCAGCGAGCCGCTGACCGAGGCGATTCCGCTGTGGAAGCGGCCGCAGGACGGCGCGATCATCACCGGCTGGGACTATCCGTCGTGCGAGGCCATCGGGCTGTTGAAGATGGACTTCCTGGGCCTGCGCAACCTGACGATCATCGGTGACGCCCTCGAGAACATCAAGGCGAACAGGGGAATCGAGCTCGACCTGGAGTCGGTCCCGCTCGACGATCCCGCCGCCTACGAGCTACTCGGCCGCGGTGACACGCTTGGCGTGTTCCAGCTCGACGGTGGGCCGATGCGTGACCTGCTGCGCCGCATGCAGCCCACGGAATTCGGCGACGTGGTCGCCGTTATCGCGCTGTACCGGCCCGGCCCGATGGGCATGAACGCCCACAACGACTACGCCGACCGGAAGAACGCGCGGCAGGCGATCAAGCCCATCCACCCGGAGCTGGCCGATCCGCTGCAGGAGATCCTGGCCGAGACCTACGGCCTGATCGTCTACCAAGAGCAGATCATGCGCATCGCGCAGAAGGTGGCCGGCTACTCGCTGGCCCGAGCAGACATTCTGCGAAAAGCCATGGGCAAGAAGAAGCGTGAGGTACTCGACAAGGAGTACGAGGGCTTCTCCGACGGCATGAAGGCCAACGGTTTCTCGCCTGCGGCCATCAAGGCGCTGTGGGACACGGTGCTGCCGTTTGCCGACTACGCGTTCAACAAGTCCCACGCCGCAGGCTACGGCCTGGTGTCGTACTGGACCGCATACCTGAAGGCCAACTATCCGGCGGAGTACATGGCAGGTCTGCTGACGTCTGTCGGCGACGACAAGGACAAGGCCGCGGTGTATCTGGCCGATTGCCGCAAGCTGGGCATCACCGTGCTGCCGCCTGACGTCAACGAATCCGGCCTGAACTTCGCGTCGGTCGGTGAGGACATCCGCTACGGGCTTGGCGCGGTGCGCAATGTCGGATCGAATGTCGTTGCGTCGCTGATCGGTACGCGCACCGACAAGGGCAAGTTCATCGACTTCTCCGACTACCTCAACAAGATCGAGATCGGCCCCTGCAATAAGAAGGTCACCGAATCGCTGATCAAGTCGGGCGCGTTCGACTCACTAGGGCATCCGCGCAAGGGCCTGTTCCTGGTGCACACCGATGCGGTCGACTCGGTGCTGGGCACCAAGAAGGCCGAGGCAATGGGCCAGTTCGACC
>JAVRPX010000544.1:0-6055 GCA_032161985.1 Mycobacterium sp. | reverse complement strand
CGATGGCGGCGCTGGCATCCCTCAACCGCACCAGTGAATACCGGAAGCCCGCGTTGAGGAGTTCGTTCATATAGCTCAACCGGATCAGGGGCCTGCCGATGACGAACGCGAAGACGGTAGCCACGAGTACGTAGGCGATGACGATCCAGAACAAGGCCCTTTCAAGCGTGACGCCGCCCAATGTCAGGGGCCCGGAGAGCCGCCAGAGGATCGCGCCGAAGGTAAACACGGACAACGCGGCCTCGACCGCGCCGAAGAGCAACAAGTGCTCCGAGGTGTTGGCGGGGTTGTTCGGCTCGCTACCCACGCCCGCGGTGAAGATGTCGATGTCCTGCTGGATGCGTTGGTCCGGGTTGTCGATCGGCTGACGCGAAAACTGACTTCGGAAGTACGCGAAGTCGCCGAGCCAATCGTCGATGAAGCGCCTGCTCAACCAGATTCGCCAACCCATGATGAACCGCTGCGTTATGTACAGGTCGAGTAGCGTCCGCACCACGTAGCAGACGGCTAGGACGGCGAACACCAGCATCGTCGTCCAGAACCCCTGTATGCCAGTCGCTTTCGCCGCATCGCCGCCCTGGAAGGTGAGTTGAAGTGAGGAGAGCAAATCGTTGGAGTAGTAGCTGAGAAGGACGTTGATGCGAACGAACAGGATCGCCGACAACAGCAGAAGCCCCACCATGGCCCACACCGGGGCGCTCTGCCTGCCCTTGAAGTAGTCCCCGGTGATGCGCCAGAATTGGCGCCCCCACTCAGTCGTCCGCCCGAGCAGGACGAGCACCACCAGCAGGCACAAAACGGTGATGACGAACATCTGCAGCACCCACAGAGTCGAGGTGAGGAGTTCGTTGCTCCAGTCGATGGACGGCCTGAAAGTCTCGGTGTTCATCCGGTGACATCTCCCTCGAGCCGGGCGAAAGTCGCGCCAAGGTGAGCCACCAGCTGGGCTGGGTCGACGCCGGCGGCGGCGAGCCCCAGGTAGCCGTCGGGGCGCACGACGTAGGCCGACGGACCGGCAGGCGCGTAGGCCCTTGCGAAGTCGCCAGCTGTATCGCGGATGAGGGGCAGCTCGGTAGCGGCGACCTCCGCCCCCTGCGCGGCGATCAGATACACGTCCATCCGGCCGTGAGCGGCGCTCACCGCGCCCTTGGCGGCGCGTTCGAAGGTCGCGATGTCGACGGGGCCGTCCGGCGCGTAGAGCAGCGTGGTGTGCTCGCGCCTGCCCAGCAGCTCGAAGAGCCGCAGCGGCCCCGTCACCGCATCGCGGGTCAGGCCCATCGCGTCCGGAGCACGAGCGCCCGCGGCTCCTGCGACGATCGGGCTGCCTGCGTAATTGATGAGCAGCTGGGCTTCGCGGCGGATGACGTAGCCGATATCGGTCGAGTCTGCGCCGATGCCCTCCCGCGCGCTCCGTACGGTGCGCCCGACGACCTCTTCGCCGACCGGTCGCCGCTCGGCGTCATAGCTCTCCAACAGTCCGGGCGCGGCCTGGCCTGCCAGCGCCAGCGCCAACTTCCAGGCCAGGTTGTGGCCGTCCTGGATGCCGGTGTTCATCCCCTGCGCGCCGGTGGGCGGGTGGATGTGCGCGGCGTCGCCTGCGACGAACACCCGACCTTTGCCATAGGCGTCGACGATGCGGTGGCTGATCGGGAAGACCGACGACCATCGCAGGTTGCACGCGGTCGTCGGCTCGGGGGAGAGCCGGTCCAGCACGGCCTGGAGGTGGCGCAGCTGCGGCGTGTCGTCGTCGCCCAGCTCGTCGGGAACCAGCATCGACATCCTGTAGCGCCCACGGCCGGGCAGTGGGATGCACACCAGCAGATCGTCGGTCTTGCCGTCGGTCTGGTGCATCGACCGAATGCCGTAGCCGCGGGGCGCAGACCAGCCGACCTCGACGTCGCCGAGCATGTATCGCTCCTCGAACGCCGCGCCCTCGAACGTCAACCCGAGCCCCTTGCGCACTGTGCTGTGCGCTCCGTCGGCGCCGACGAGGTAGGCCGCCCGCACCGTCTGCTCGCCGGTGTCGCCTGCCAGCGTGGCAGTCACGCCGTCGGAGTCCTGGGCAAAGCCGGTGACCCGCACGCCGCGCTGTACCTGCACGCCGTGCATCGCCAACTCGTCACGCAGGATTGCCTCTGTGGCGTATTGCGGAATCGCGATGAAGCCGAACGGCACGTCGTCCGGCAATGCCATGTCGAGCTGCGAGACCCGCTCGCCGTTGACGTAGACGATCTGGCCCCGCATCAGCACCGCCGCGTCGAGGATGTGGCGCAGCACCCCCATGCCCTCGAACACCTCGAGCGTGCGGGGTTGCACCCCAACGGCTTTCGCGTACTGCCGCGGTTCGACAAGCGGGTCGACGATGCGGCATGCGATGCCGCGCCTTGCGAGTTCGATGGCGGCCGTCAGGCCGATCGGGCCGCCGCCTGCGATCAGCACCTGAGTATCTGAGGCGTTGCTCATGGTCGCGATTATGCTGCGGCCATGAGCATCGAGGCTCCAGTTACGGTCAACGCCGGACATCTGATCGCCCGACGGTTGCGCGCCAGCGGCATCGACACCATCTTCACCCTCTCCGGTGGGCACCTGTTCTCCATCTACGACGGCTGTCGCGCCGAGAACATCCGGTTGATCGACACCCGCCACGAGCAGACCGCCGCGTTCGCCGCCGAGGGCTGGTCGAAGGTGACCAGGGTGCCCGGCGTAGCCGCCCTTACCGCCGGTCCGGGCGTTACGAACGGGATGAGCGCGATGGCGGCCGCACAGCAGAACCAGTCGCCGCTGGTGGTGCTCGGCGGGCGGGCGCCCGCGTTGCGCTGGGGGCAGGGCTCGCTGCAGGAAATCGACCACGTGCCGTTCGTGGCGCCGTTGACGCGGTTCGCCGCCACCGCGCAGTCGGCCGATGCGGTCGGGCCACTCGTCGACGATGCGCTGAAGGCCGCGGTCGGTGCGCCGTCGGGTGTCGCGTTCGTGGATTTCCCGATGGATCATGTCTTCGGCGAGGCGCATGACCCCGGCGGCCCAGGCGCGTTGGCCGATCCGGCTGTCCCGGTCAGGCCGGACGGGAATGCCTTGGACGCCGCGGTGCGGCTGCTGGCCGAGGCGCAGCGACCCGTGATCATGGCGGGCACCAACGTGTGGTGGGGGCGCGCTGAAAAGGCCTTGCGGGCGCTGTCCGAATCCCTGCGGGTGCCGGTACTGATGAACGGGATGGCTCGCGGAACAGTGCCAGCCGACCACGAACTCGCGTTCTCGCGAGCGCGGTCAAAAGCCTTGGGGGAGGCCGATGTTGCGCTCGTGATCGGCGTGCCGATGGACTTCCGGCTCGGTTTCGGCGGGGTGTTCGGCGCGCAGACCAAACTGATCGTCGCCGACCGCGTCGAACCCGACCGGCCGCATCCCCGCGACGTCGCGGCCAGCCTCTACGGCGACCTGACCACCGTTCTGTCGGCACTGGCGTCTGCTGGGGCGACCGACCATGAAAGCTGGATCAGCGAGCTACGCGCGGTCGAGAGCGCCGCGCGGGCAGCCGAACAGGCCGAGCTCGACGACGACCGCACCCCGCTGCACCCGATGCGGCTGTACGCCGAACTCAAGCCGCTGCTTGACCGCGACGCGATCATCGTCATCGATGCAGGCGACTTCGGCTCGTACGCCGGACGAGTCATCGACAGCTACGTGCCTGGCGCGTGGCTGGACAGCGGGCCGTTCGGTTGCCTGGGCTCCGGCCCCGGATATGCCCTGGCGGCGAAGCTGGCCCGGCCCGACCGCCAGGTGGTGTTGTTGCAGGGCGACGGCGCGTTCGGGTTTTCCGGCATGGAGTGGGACACGTTGGTGCGCCACGGCGTTCACGTCGTCTCGGTGATCGGCAACAACGGCATCTGGGCGCTGGAAAAGCATCCGATGGAAATGTTGTACGGCTACTCGGTGGTGGCCGAGCTGCGGCCGGGCACCCGCTACGACGAGGTGGTGACTGCGCTCGGCGGGCACGGCGAGTTGGTGTCGACGCCTGCGGAGGTGCGGCCCGCACTGGAGCGGGCCTTCTCATCGGGGCTGCCCGCCGTGGTGAACGCGCTGACGGACCCGGCCGTCGCATACCCACGTCGGTCCAACCTCGCGTAGCTCAACTTTCCGCGAGCGTGCGTGTTTGTACACGACACGCCGTGTAAATCCGTACAAACGCGCACGCTCGGCGCGTGTGAGCGTTGCGAAAATCACTGGACGCGTTCGGCATTGGCGCCCATGCTGAGAACATGGAGGTGCGATTCCATCGGTCCGTCGACGAGTTCCGCGCGATTGCGGAGCCAATCTACGGCCGTGATCCCGTCGAGCACACCGTCGAGCTGACCCTGCTGCGCTCGGGCGCACTGCCCGACGATTCGACGCTGCTGACCGTGTGGAGGAACGCAGATGTTATCGGGGCGGCCATTCGGACACCCCCATACCCCTTGTTGTGCAACGCAATTCCAGCAGAAGCTGTCGGCGACGTGGTGAGCGGTCTGTCAGCGATGTGTCCTGAGCTGAACGGTGTGCGCGGTGCACGGGACTCAGCCGTCGCATTCGCGGACGCGTGGCATGGGGCGACGGGACGAATCGGCAACGTCACGCTCGAGGAGCGGCTCTACCGATTGGCAACACTTCGGTCACCCTCTGGTGTTACCGGTTTTCCTCGCCCGGCCAACGACGGCGATCGCGGCGTGCTCGTGGACTGGGTGGAGCTGTTCTTCTCCGAAACGTTCGGCCATGCCCGAGACGACGACGCGGGCAACGAGTTCGTCAACGCTGCAAAGGACAAAGGCGACCAATTCATCCTGTGGGAAGTCGACGGCAACCCGGTCAGCATGGCGATGCTGCGTGCACCGGCGTTCGGGGTGTCGCGGATCGGGCCCGTGTTCACACCGCGGGACCGGCGTGGCCACGGCTACGGCTCGGCCGTCACCGCCGCCGCGTCGGACCTGTCGCGCCGGAGCGGCACCGCAGACGTCGTGCTCTTCGCGGACCTGGCCAACCCCGTATCGAACGCGATCTATCAGCGGATCGGCTTCGAAGCCGTCGCCGATAGCGTCCGGATCGACTTCGTCTCTGTCGACTGACCGCGAGCGTGCGCGGACTGCACGCGATACGCGGCGTGTCTTCGTACAGACACGCACGCTCGCGGTAGTTGGCGGGCCGCGTACCGTAAATGTGTGGCGAAGACGAAAACCCGCACCTCAGGTCGTGTCAGCAACCGGTTCTGGAAGCTGCTCGGCGCCAGCACCGACAAGGAACAGAACCGGTCGATGGCGCAGGTGCGCGAGGCGGCGGACTTCGACGAGAAGGCCGCCGGCCTCGATGACGAGCAGCTGCGCAAGGCCGCCAAGCTGCTGAACCTCGACGACCTTTCCGATTCAGCAGACATTCCGCAGTTCCTCGCGATCGCACGCGAGGCCTCCGAGCGGAAGACCACGCTGAAACCGTTCGACGTCCAGCTGCAGGGCGCGCTGCGGATGCTCGCGGGCGACGTGGTCGAGATGGCCACCGGTGAGGGTAAGACGCTGGCGGGTGCGATCGCCGCGGCCGGCTACGCGCTCGGCGGGCGCAACGTCCATGTCATCACCATCAACGACTACCTGGCCCGCCGTGACGCCGAGTGGATGGGCCCGCTGCTCGAGGCGATGGGGCTGACGGTCGGCTGGATCACCGCCGACTCGACGGCCGAACAGCGGCGCGAGGCGTACAAGTGCGACATCACCTACGCCTCGGTCAACGAGATCGGCTTCGACGTGCTGCGTGACCAGCTGGTCACCGACGTCGACGATTTGGTGTCGCCCAACCCCGACGTGGCGCTGATCGACGAGGCCGACTCGGTACTCGTCGACGAAGCGCTGGTGCCCCTCGTCCTCGCGGGCACCAGCCACCGCGAGATGCCGAAGGTGGAGATCATCCGGCTCGTCGGCGAACTCATCGCGGGCAAGGATTACGACACCGACGCCGACAGCCGCAACGTCCATCTCACGGAGTCCGGCGCACAAAAGCTCGAGGCCAAACTCGGCGGCATCGACATCTACTCCGAAGA
>JAVRPX010000543.1:0-5012 GCA_032161985.1 Mycobacterium sp. | reverse complement strand
TGCCATCCGCGACGACCAAGGCAATACCGGGCCGCAGCCCGCGTCGTGAAGGCGATCGCTAGCGGAGACCCGAGAATGAAGTTGCCTTTAGCCGGGTCCCCGTCGGCCAGCTCGATGACATGCTGTGACCACCGCAGCACGTCACACCATTCGCCGCTTTCAACCTTGGCGTAGATCACCGGGAGAGACAGCCCCACCGTCAACGTTGCATCGCCGAGTGACTCGATGAGGGTCCAGGCCTCCGATGCCAGCCGCGACGCCTCGCGGATCCGGCCCCGCCAAGCGTGATCCTGCACCAATCCCGCCATCCCGATGGCCAGCGACGCCTTGTCCCCGGCGGCGGCGCACAACTCCCGCAATTCATCAAACCGGTCACCGGCAACGGTTTCGTGGACTCGCCAGGTGCTCCCGCACAACATGGTGCGCGGAGCGATGCGCATGGCTGCCCAGTTTGGGTCATCGGCTGGAAGGGTGTCGGCGATCGTTTGGGCGCGTTCCCAACTCAGTCGGGCGGCGTTGATGTCGCGGTTGGTCGCCCAGGTCGCCGCGCGCATGTGCCAGCTGTAGGCGGCGTGCCCGTCACCGGCGGCCTCGAGATGTTCGGCGATCAGCGCCGCGTTGTCCTCCACCGAGCCGGGCGCGTTCTCTTGGATCGCGGTGGCCAGGCGCCGATGCCATTCGGCGCGGTCGGATTTCAGCTGTGATTCGTAGGCCACTGCGCGGATCAGCGGGTGGTGGAAGGCGTACTCGGGGCTTGGGGTGGACCGCACCTCATCGATCAGCTCCGCGTCCAGCAGCTCGTCGATTACCGGATCGATGCCCAGCGCCGCAAGCAGCTCCGCGGCGAAGCGGGCTCCGATCACCGACGCAGCGTTCAACGTCTGCTTGGCCGGGGTGCTCAAGCGGTCGATGCGCGCCTCGATGGCTGCCTGCACCGTGGCCGGCACGGTGACGTCGGCGACGTCGGCGTGACAGAGGTAGCGGGCACGCGTACCGCTTAGAACGCCACGCTGGGCTAATTCGCGCACCATCTCTTCGGCGAAAAACGGGTTCCCCGCGGCCCGCTCGGCGATGATCGCCGCCAGCTCGCCGACCGAGGAATCCGAACCCAACAGGTCACCCAGCAGCGCCGCAGTATCCGAATCTGCCAGGGGGGCGAGCGTTATCGTCTGGGCGCCGTGCACCCGCGTCAGCGCTCCCTCGTACTCGGGGCGAGAGGTGATCAGCACCGTCGACGGTGTCCGCGGAATGACGGTGAGGAAGTCGGCGATCATCGACTCGCTGACCGCGTCGATCCAGTGCGCGTCCTCGACGATGAACAGCGCCGGTTGGGTGCGCGCCAGCGACACGGCGTTGATCAGCGCGGTCAACCGCCGCCGCCGCGCATCCGGGTCGATCTGGGGCAACGCCACATCGGGGTCGGGGATGCCGATTAGATCATCGAGCAGTAGCAGATCCTGCGGGTCGGCATCGGCGGGCACATAAGCGCGCAACCGCGCGCGGGCAGCTTGGCCGTCGAGGTCAGTCACTCCGATACCCGCGCGCAGCAGCCGAGTCACGGCGTAAAATGGGACGTCACGGGCGTGTGACTCGCAGAAGGTCCAAAACACCTCGACTCCGCGCCCGGCGGCCAGTGTCGCGGTCTCGCGTGCCACTCGGGACTTGCCGATGCCTGGCGGTCCCACCACATTGACCACACCACCGCGGCCACCGATCATGCGCTCGGCAATGGCGTCGAGGGCCGCCATCTCCCAGCCCCGACCGACCAGGCTCGCCTCGGCGCGCCCGACCAGCCCATCGCGCGGCCTGATGCCCACCAGCCGGCGCGCACACACCGGTTCATCGGCCCCCTTGATGCGCACCCACTGCGGTTCGGCCAGCGTCACGGTGTGTTCGACCAGTCGCGCGGTGGACTCGGAGAGCATCACCCCGCCTGGGGGCGCCACCGATTCCATCCGCTGGGCAAAGCCGACCGCCTCACCGGTCGCGGCATACCCCAGCGACCCCGAACCGAGCTCGCCGGCGATCACCCGACCCGAATTCAGGCCCACCCGCAGCCGCAGCGCCACGCCGTCGCTGCGCGCCACCTCGGCCGCCAACCGGTTGGCCTCCTCTTGAATGGCCAGCGCGGCAAGGCAACCCCGAAAAGCATGATCCTCCAACGCAACTGGGGCACCGAATAGCGCCATCACCCCGTCGCCGTTGTATTCCACGGTCCCGCCATAGCGGCGCAGTGCCGCCGCCGACCGCTCCACCAACTCGGTCAGGACCTCGCGCAACCTCTCCACGTCCAAGGCGGCCGCGAGGTCCATAGAGCGCACCACGTCGGCGAACAGCACCGTTACCTGCTTGTACTGCGCTGTGTCACCCGAAACCGCAGTGGGGGCACCGCACTTGTCGCAGAACTTGGCGTTCTCGCGCAGCCCAGTGCCGCATGACTCGCACGCCACGTCCACCGTCATCCGACCCTCACATCGCCTTGGCCCAGTCGATGTGTCCTTCGAAGCCAAGCGATTCCGCCATCGCGCGATAGCGAGTCACCAAGTCGCGGTAGGCAATGTCGTCGCCGCGGGCACGGGCCAGCAGCGCGCGCAGCCGCAGGAGTGTTATCTCGAGCATCGCTGAACCGTCGTCTGCGACCAGGTTCGCCAACCGGTCGAAGTCCTCTTGGGCTTCGGCCAGGTCGCCCTGGGCGCCACGCACCAGCAGTGTCTCCACCAGAACGCCGGTACCCCACACGCGATAGAAGAGGTGTTCTGCCTGGCGCAGCTCGTCGACGGCTTGGCGCATCGCTGGTATGGCAGCATCGCGGTCGCCGCGCCTGGCCCTCTCCCGGGCGGTGAACACGTCGGTGACCGGGATAAGGAAGAGGGCACGCTTGCGCAGCCATAGGTCGCGGGTCTGCATCATTAGTTCGAGCCCGCGGTGACGGTCGGCCGCGGCGTCCTGGTTCAGCAGCCCGATAGCCAACGCGTACCCGGCCAAGCCCACTGCGCGATCGTTGCTGGCCCTGTGGGCGGTCTGCAGCGCATCCTCGCAAGCGCGCACCAGGGAGTCATCGGCCCGAAGCGCCCCGAAGTGAATCGCGTGACCGTAGGCCCAGCTGACGACACCGGAGAAGGTTTCCGTGTTGCTGCGTCGGGCCATTGCGACGGCGTTGTGGAGGTCTTGGCGCCATCCGGGACGGCCCAGCCACCACCGAGCATGGCCGCGCCATGCCAGCGCGATCGCCAGCGGTGATCCCACGCCGTAGCCGGCGCCCTTGACGGGGTCACCGGCGGCCAGGTCGACGATCGTCTGCGACCACCGCAAGACCTCGCCGAATTCACCGACACCGAGCCAGTTGCAGAAGGCGACGACCGCCAAGCCCATGGTCGGGGTGGGATCGCCGATCGACTCGAGCAGCGCCATCTGTTCGGACGAGAGCCGCGCCGCCTCACGCGCGCGCCCGGCGTACATGAGCTCGGTGGCCGGGCCGCTCATGCCGATGGCCAGCGAGACCTTGTCCCCGGCCGCGCTGCACAACTCCCGCAGCTCCGCGAAGCGGCCCTGGCTTTCCTGGACCTCGCGGGCTTGTAAGTCGGTGGCACACAGCATGGTGCGGGGGGCGATGCGCATCGACAGCTGGTCGGGGTCGTCGGCAGGCAGCGCGTCGGCGATCTGGCGTGCTCGCTCCCAGCTGAGCCGGGCCGCGACGAGATCGCGGTTGGTCGACCACGCGGCGGCGCGCATGTGCCAGCCGTAGGCTGCGTGCAGATCGCCGGCGGCCTGCAGATGTTCGGCGATCAGTGCGGCGTTCTGGTCGGCCGACCCAGGGTCTCGCTCTTGGATTGCGGCGGCCAGGCGCCGGTGCACCTGGGCGCGATCGGATTTCAGCTGTGATTCGTAGGCCACCGCGCGGATCAGCGGGTGGTGGAAGGCGTACTCGGCGTGCGGGGTGAATCGCACCTGATCGATCAGCTCCGCGCCCAGCAGCTCATCGAACACCGCATCGACGCCCAGCGCGGCGAGCAACTCGGCCCCGAAGCGGGCCCCGATCACCGACGCCGCGTTCAACGTCTGCTTGGCTTGGGTATCCAGGCGGTCGATGCGAGCCTCGATGGCCGCCTGCACCGTGGCCGGCACCGCGACGTCCGCGGCGTTCGGGTGACAGACATAGCCTCCGCGCTCGCCGGCCAGCACCCCGCGCTGGGCCAACTCGCGCACCATCTCCTCGGCGAAAAACGGGTTCCCGGCGGCCCGCTCGGCGATAATTGCCGCTAGCTCCCCGACCGAGGGATCCGACCCCAGCAGCTCACCGATCAGCGCCGCGATAGCCGAATCACCCAGTGGGCCGAGCGCGATCGTCTGGGCGCCGTGCACCCGCGTCAACGTCCCCTCATACTCCGGGCGCGAGGTGATCAGCAACAACGTGGGAGTGCGCGCAATGACGGGCAGGAGGTCAGCGACCAGCGACTCGCTGACCGCGTCAATCCAGTGCGCATCCTCGATCACGAACAATGCCGGCGCGGTACGGGCCAGCTGCGCGCTGTTGACCAGAGCGGTCAACCGACGCCGCCGGGCATCCGGGTCGATCTGGGGCAGTGGTACGTCGGGGTCGGCGATGCCGAGCAGATCATCAAACAGCAGCAGATCCTGCGGGTCGGCATCCGGGACTTGTTCCCGGGCCCGGGCACGGGCGGCTTCACCGTCGAGGTCAGCCACGCCGCTGCCCGCCCGCAGCAGTCGCGTCACGGCATGAAACGGAATCTCACGGGCATGCGACTCGCAGAAGGTCCAAAACACGTCGACCCCGCGACCGGCGGCAGCCGCCGTGACCTCCCGGGCCACCCGGCTCTTGCCAATTCCCGCCGGTCCCACCACGTTCACGACACCACCGCGGCCACCGATCGTGCGCTCCACAATGGCTTCGAGGGCCGTCATTTCCCAGCGCCGGCCGACCAGGTGTGCCTCGGCGCGCCCGGCCACGCGATGGCGCGGGCCGATCGCCACTAGCCGGTGCGCGCGCACCG
>JAVRPX010000542.1:0-7602 GCA_032161985.1 Mycobacterium sp. | reverse complement strand
ACCGACGGCTGGCGCAGATGGAGTCCGAAGGCACGGTTTTCCGTACCGGTGTCAACGTCGGCGTCGACATCACCGCCGCGCAGCTTCGGTCCGACTTCGACGCGGTGGTGCTGGCCGGCGGCGCGACCGCGTGGCGCGATCTGCCTGCTCCCGGCCGCGAGCTCGACGGCATCCATCAGGCGATGGAGTTCCTGCCGTGGGCCAACCGCGTGCAGAACGGCGATCCGGTGGTCGACGACGACGGCCTGCCGCCGATCCACGCCGAGGGCAAGAAGGTCATCATCATCGGCGGCGGCGACACCGGTGCAGACTGCCTCGGCACCGTGCATCGGCAGGGCGCGGCCAGCGTGCACCAGTTCGAGATCATGCCCCGCCCGCCCGCTGACCGCAGTGATTCGACGCCGTGGCCGGTCTACCCGCTGATGTTCCGGGTGTCCTCGGCGCACGAGGAAGGTGGTGAGCGTGTCTACTCGGTCAACACCGAGGAGTTCACCGGCAGCGACGGCCGCGTAACCGGGCTGCGCGGTCACGAGGTCAGCATGAACGCGGGCAAGTTCGAGAAGGTCGAGGGCAGCGACTTCGAGTTGGAAGCCGACCTTGTGCTGCTGGCGATGGGCTTCGTCGGCCCCGAGCGCGAAGGCCTGCTGACCGACCTCGGCGTCGAAATCACCGACCGCGGCAACGTCGCGCGCGATCCGGAGTTCGCCACCACGGTGCCCGGCGTTTTCGTCGCCGGCGACATGGGCCGCGGGCAGTCGCTGATCGTCTGGGCTATCGCCGAGGGCCGCGCCGCCGCGGCCGGCGTCGACCGTTACCTGATGGGCCAGACCGCGCTTCCTGCGCCGATCAAGCCCACTGCTGTCCCACAGCGCTGAACCTGTGCGGTAGGTAGCAAACAGCCGCGACACGCCGCGGAATCAGTGGCTTTTGCTTCCCGTCGCGAGACAGTAGTCCCGATGACTGGCCGCAAACCGATCACCTACGCCGGGACGGAGCTGAACCGGCGGCACTTCCTTGCGGGCCTGTCCGTGGTAACTCTTGCCGGTGTGGGCCTGGGTCGGTGCACCGTTGGTGCGCAACCGCGGGTGGCGCAGGCGGCAACGGAACCCCTCGGACCGCCGCCGGTCCTCGCGGCGCGGATGCCGCTGCCCGGCGGCGGGGCGCTGAGCAGCATCCCCGGCGACGGCGACCTGCTGGCGCTGACCCTGGACGACGGCGTCAACACCGATGTGGTGCGGCTCTACACGCAGTTCGCCAAGGACACCGGCATCCGGCTGACGTACTTCGTCAACGGCAGGTACGCGTCGTGGACGGAGAACCGTGACCTTCTGCGGCCGCTGGTGGAATCAGGGCAGATCCAGCTCGGCAACCACACGTGGTCGCATCCGGACTTAGCCACGCTGCCCAAAGACCAAGTGGCCGAACAACTTCGGCGCAACCACCAGTTCCTGATGAGGGAGTATGGCGTCGACGCGCGGCCGTACTATCGGCCGCCATACGGCAGCCACAACCCCGTTGTCGATGCCATCGCCGCCGACCTCGGCTACGCGGTGCCGACGATGTGGGCCGGCTCGCTGGGAGACGAGAACGTCCTACCCGAAGGCGAGATCGTCAAGATGGCCAACAAATACTTCAACCCGCAGGCCATTGTGATCGGTCACCTCAACCACCTGCCGGTCACACACGTCTACGACCAGTTGGCCGAGGTGATCCGGTCCCGCAATCTGCAGACCGTCACGCTCAACGACGTCTTCACCAAGCCCGAAACGGTGTGATGCCCTCTCCTGGGAGCGACTTGCTGTGAGACGACTCAATAACCACATGAGCCACTTCAAAAACATCAGATGATTGTCCGGCGCGCCTATTTGGGTTTGCCAGGTACTGGGTATCTAATGACTTGGTGAGGGCACTGCGGTAATGTGGGCCCCCGGTTCAGCTATTGCTATGTCGCAGGAGTGAGCACCGTGTACCTCAACCCGCTATATCGGTCTCGGGTGAGTCGAATCGCCTGGTTATGGTTCCGTCACCCGGTCAAGAGCCGCGCATTTCCCTCCAGGGCCGAACGGCTGATTACGGCCGACGAGCTACTTCGTTACGGGGTCTAGCGAAGCTGCACCGTATTGGTTACGCCGATTCGAAGGCGCGTGACCATCCCTTTGCCTAACCGTTATATTATCGTTATCGTCAGTTGACTTTGCTGAGTGGGACTAAGCGGTCGCTCGTTTCTGAGGCGTCGGCTCGGCCGGATCAGGTGCCAATCCCGCCTTTTCCATCCGACGCATTAGGCGCCGCCGGCTCAATGAGCGCGCCAGCGACAGAGTGGCACTGTCCCGATGTGGCTCCCCGTAGTGGAGAATCAGCGTCGCTCGCAGTAGATCGGGCGCGCACGGCAGATTGCCGTGAAGAGTCCGATACCCCCAGAAGAGGTACACGTTTCCCGGCTTCAGGTCGACGAGGTACCGCTGCGGTTCTCGGAAGACTCTGCGCGCGAACCACCGGCGATAGAATGCGTTGTGGGTGAGCGCTTTGTCGAACGCGTGGGATACAAGGAATCGTCGAAACGGTCGCTTGTTGGGAACTGCTACTAAGTCACCCGAGCGGCCGAACCCGGCATCAGGTATGAAAATCGGCACGAGCATCGTCACGACGCCACCGTCGTAGTGGAACAGACTGGATTCCGCTTTGCCCTCCGAGCCAGAGCGGACCGCCAGACCATTTGCAATCTGCGCTTGCGCACGGTTCCCTCGGGGCCAGCGAGCTGCTGTTAGTTGTCGCAGAACTGTTTTGGTCGCGCGATCGCCGACGAGTTCGTGAGCCGGCGTATCGACCTCTTCACCTGGAGCGGAGACCAAGAAGTCGCGGCTTCCGTACTTCGCGATGTAGTGGTTGACGCTCTTTCGCGCTGCCTCGAGCCACTCACTCGACACGACGTCCTCTAGGCAGACGATGCCCTCACGATCCAGCCGCTCAGCTAGTTCGGGGACTGACGCAGGAAATTCGATCTTCGGCCCCATCTCCACTTTCTTGCTTTGCCTGTCAATCAGTAGATTTCGGCGGCTTGAGGGTCGCTGCCCGGTGCAAGCGTGGATGAATTATGACCTTTCTAGCTGGTTAGCGCCAAGGCGGGTGGCCGATTTGCAGTTTGGCAAACTTCTACACTCCGAATGTTGGCCTGAAGGAGGCAAAATGCCCACCTCCCTACGCGTCCAGTTAACAGACGTCGCTTTCTGCCGTGAGTTCGTTGGTTAACCGACGTCGACGGCGCTGTCGGCAGCGCATTAATCGTCCTACGGCGTTATCAGTCCCGACGCCCTTATCGCATTCGCGAGCGGCTCGAGCACGGCCGGGTCGTAAGGCGGCGGCAGGTAGACGATCGCGAGGTCCAAACCTTCCTTGCCGAGCGCCGCAGCTTCGTCGACGACCTTCGCGTAATCGCGGTCCTCGCCCAGCCGGACATGCGCCGAAAGCGTGATCTCCTTGGGGTTGCGGCCGATGTCGGCGCAGCGCGCGGCAAGCACGTCCCGCTTGCGCGCGAATTCCTCCGGTGTACCGCCGACGAAGTTCCAGTGGTCGGCGTAGCGGGCCGTGATGGGCAAGGTTCGCTTCTCGCCGCTGCCTCCGATGCAGATCGGCGGGTGAGGCTGCTGCGGCCCCTTCGGTTCGTTGCGCGCGTCCTTCAACTGGTAGTACTTGCCGTCGAAGGTCGTGGTCTCTTTGGACAGCAGGCTCGTCAGCACCTCGCAGGCCTCCTCGAACCTGTCGAAACGTTCCTTGATGCTGCCCAGTTCGATGCCGTACGCGCCGGACTCTTCTTCGTTCCAGCCTGCGCCGATTCCAAGTTCCAGCCTGCCGTTGGAGATGATGTCCAGTGCCGCGGCCATATTCGCGAGCACGGCGGGATGACGGTAGTGAATGCCGGTGACCAGCACGCCGACCCGTAGCCGCTTGGTGGCCTGCGCGAGCGCCGTCAGCGTGGTCCAGCCCTCCAGGCACGGCCCGGTGGAGTCGGAGAAGATCGGATAGAAGTGGTCGAACGTCCAGCCCGACTCGAAGACCTCGATGTCGTCGGCCGCCTGCCAGATCGGCAGCATCTCTGCCCAAGTGGTGTTCTGCGGGGAAGTCTTGAATGCGAATCTCACTGAATCGAGCCTAGTCGCGGTTACCTGCTCATGAGCTGTGAGGCGACAAATCAGTCGGGTTCGCCGTACTCGTTGAACCAATAGGCGAGTTTGCCTCGCCGACTCACGGCACGCAGCCTCCGTTCGGCCGCCGCGCGTGTCTTGGTGGTGGTGACGATGAGCAGTTCGTCGCCTGCGGCGATACGCGTCTCGGGCTGGGGGACGAACGTGTGGCCATCCCGAATGATCAGGGTGATCACGCTGGGATCGGGTAGCCGCAGTTCGAGAACCGTGACGTTGTGCAACCGCGACGGAGGATGCACGGTCATCGTCAACAGCTCGGCCTCCAAGACGTCCAGGGGGGCCGCCTCGACCTGGATCTCGCGCGTGGCGTCCTTGGGAATCAACCCCAACCGGTGGGCGAGCGGGCGCAGGCTGGGCCCCTGAACCAGGGTGTACACCACCACCAGGATGAACACGATGTTCAGTAGGCGCATGCTGTCGGGGACACCCCCGACGATCGGGAAGGTCGCCAACACGATCGGCACGGCGCCCCGCAGACCGGCCCAGGACAGGAAGATCTGTTCGCGCCAGGGCACCCGGAACCCGGCGAGGGAGACGAGGACGGACAGCGGCCTGGCGACCAACAGCAGGACCAATCCGATGACGATCCCAGGCACCAATTCGGCGGCCAGGTCGCTGGGGTCGACGAGCAGGCCGAGCAGGACGAACAGGCCGATCTGTGCCAGCCAGCCGAGCCCTTCCGCGAAGGACCGGGTCGCCGAGCGGTGAGGTAGTCCGGAATTGGCGAGCACGACTGCGGCCAGATAAGCGGCGAGGAACCCGCTTGCGTGGGCGCTGCCTGCCGCGGCGAACGCGACCATGCCCAGCCCGAACGTCGCGAGGGGATAAAGCCCGGAGGCCGGAAGGGCGATGCGGCGCAGGGCGATTGAGCCGAGAAAACCGCAACCCAACCCGATGGTGGCGCCGACTCCCAACTCGTAGACCAACTCGGCGAGCGCGTGCACCGGGGACAGCTCCAGCGGCACCACGCTGAACATCAGAACGAGGATGACGGCCGGGGCGTCGTTGAATCCGGACTCGGCCTCCAGCAGGCCCGCAACGCGGCGGGGCAAGGGCACGACGCGCAGGACCGAAAACACCGCGGCGGCGTCGGTCGATGAAACGACGGCGCCGAGCAGCAGTGCCAGCTGCCAGTCCATCCCAAGCAGCAGATGCGCCCCCGCGGCCGTGACCGCCATGCTGACCGCGATGCCCACGGTGGCCAACGCCGCCGCGGGTGCCAACACCTTTCGCACATCGCCGAACCGCGTCGTGAGGCCGCCTTCGATGAGGATGATCGCCAACGCCACTGTGCCGAGGTGATCGGCGAGCAGGTAGTTGTCGAACTGCAGTCCCAGACCGTCTTCGCCGACGATGACGCCGACGCCGAGAAACAGCAACAGGCTTGGCAAGCCCACCCGGGTGGCCGCCCGCGTGGCGACGATGCTGGCCAGCAACACCAGCCCACCGGCCAGCAGCACCAGATACAGCTGCTGCAAGCTCATTTCATCCCCGTTCCGGGATTGCGTCGGTGGTTTGACGTGCAGTTAACCAGTAGGACGCCGCATGGGTCAGTATGAATTGGTGTTCCGACTCAGAAGGCGATCCGTCGATGCGGACGCGAAGCGCGCCGACGAGCGGGAAATTATGCGCGTCGGCATCGCGGGTGCCGGCGCAGTCGGTCGGTCCGTCGCCCTGGAACTACTGGCCTATGGCCACAAGGTCTTGTTGATCGAGCACAACGCCGGTCACTACGAACCGCACACGGTTCCCGATGCCGAATGGTTGTTGGCCGACGCGTGCGAGCTGGCCTCGCTCGAAGAGTCCGGAATGCAGACATGCGATGTTGTCATCGCCGCGACCGGCGACGACAAGGTGAACCTGACGGCGGCTCTGTTGGCCAAGACCGAGTTCGGAGTGTCCAGGGTGGTGGCAAGAGTCAACGATGTGCGCAACGAATGGTTGTTTACCGAGGGGTGGGGGGTCGACGTCGCGGTCTCCACACCACGCGCCATGGTCGCGGCAATCGAGGGCGCCATCGATATCGGCCACCTCGTGCGCCTGATGGAGCTGCGACACGGACAAGTGAGCATGGCCAAACTGACGCTGCCCGAGGACAACCCACTCGTCGGTCAGCGGGTGCGCGACGTGGCCTTGCCCGAGAACAGCGCACTGGCCTTTGTGATTCGTGACGGCGGGATCGTCGTCACCCAGCCGGACGACGTGCTCGAGGCTGGCGACGAGATTGTGTTCTTCGCAGGCGATGCAGTAGAGAGCCAGGCCCGAGCCCTTGTTCGCGGCGCCACGACACCGCTTCGAGGCCGATGAGTTGCGGCGGTGGCTCTGGTCAATACAGGCATGATCGAGTTGACCCCGGCGTGTAAGCGCACAGCAGACGTGTTGATGAACGTGACCGACCAGCAGCTCAACGGCCCGACCCCGTGCGAGAGGCTGGGCCTGAGAGACCTCGTGGCGCATGTGGGAGGGCTGGCGCCGGCGTTCACCGCCGCCGCCCGCAAGGACTTCGGCGAGCTGACGGACACCCCGCCCGTCGAGGGCGCGCCGCTGGACGCGGACTGGCGCACCGCGTACCCGGCGCGACTGGCAGAACTGGCACAGGCCTGGCAAGACCCGGCGGCCTGGGAGGGCATGTCGCGTGCGGGTGGTGTCGACTTCCCGGGCGAGGTCGGGGGGATTATCGCGCTGACAGAAGTGGTCATCCACGGCTGGGACGTTGCGGCCGCGACCGGACAGGACTACGACCTCGACCCGGCCACCCTGGACGCGGTGCTGCCGCACGTCACCGCAATCGCGGCCGAAGGTCCGGTCGAAGGGCTGTTCGGGCCCGCGGTGGCCATCGCTGATGATGCGCCTGCGCTGGATCGGATCATTGCGTTGAGCGGACGCGACCCGGCGTGGCGCTAGCTCAGCGCCATCGGACACGTGGTCAGGGGTGAACTCCGTCAGCTGAACACAGGCGCGGGATGGCAAACTCCAGCATCTGGATGGCTTGTGGCACAGGAGTTTCTCCCGCCGCGAGCTCGTAGATGACCGTGCCGTCGACAACAGCAAGGACCGCGCGCGCAACCTGGGCGCTGACGTGGCGGCCGTTGAGAGCCAGCACCCGCCCGACAAGTCCGGCGAGCGCTTCGTTGTATGCGACGACCAAGGAGCTGAGCTCCGGGTGCTTGCCCGCCTGCAGGTAACGCTCGTAGATGCCAGAAATCGTTCTACGGGTGAACGATTCATTCTCGCTGGCGTGTACGGTGGCAACCTCCACAATAAGCCGGGCAGTCTCCTGGAGGTCCAGCGACCTGGGAAGCCGGTTGATGAAGTCCTGCGCCTGGTCGATCCAGCCGTTGAGCGTGAACTCCAGGCCAGCAGCGCGCAGGTCGTCGCGCGACGGGTAATAGGCCCGGAC
>JAVRPX010000541.1:0-2717 GCA_032161985.1 Mycobacterium sp. | reverse complement strand
CATCGACCTGACTGTTGACGGTGGCATACACCTCACGAACGCGTCCCGCGGATGGTGCGCGCAGGGCGGTTTCCATCTTCATGCTTTCCAGAACCACGAGAGTGGCACCGGCCTCGACGTCGTCGCCCACGGCCACAGGCAGAGCGACGACCACGGCCGGGGCCGAGGCGCGGACCAGGCCGGCTTCATCCTGGCTGATGCGGTGACTTATTCCGTCCACCTCGACAAGGAATCCAGTGGGGCCCGCGACCGTGACGATGTGGAAGCGTTGGTCGCCGAAGGTGAGTCGATTCTCGAATTCGCCGAGCCGTTCGACGTCGACGACGAGTTCGCCGCTGTCACCGTCGACCCGGTAGCTGTGTGGACCAATCTGTCCGACGGTGAGGTTGTAGGGCTGGCCCTGGTAGTTGAGTTCTACGGTCCGGCCGATGGCGTGGGTGGCGCGCGGCCGACCACCGCGCGCCGAGGCCAGGAAACCGGCACGTTCGAGGCTTTCTTCGGCTTCGTACGCGTCGACCGCGGCGGAGATGAGCGCGATGTCGGCCGTCGGTGTAGGGCCCGTCGCCGTTCCGGCGTCGGAACGGTCGAGCCAGCCGGTGTCGGCCGAGGCGGAGACGACCTCGTCACGGCTGAGGAGATCGAGGAGGAAGGACTTGTTGGTGGTGCCTTCGTCGATGACGACGGTGGTCTCACGCAGGGCGGTGCGTAGCCGCGCCAGCGCTTCGTTTCGATCGCGGCCCCACGCGATGACCTTGGCGACCATCGAGTCGTAGTCGGGCGGGATGACGTCGCCCTGCGCAATGCCGGTGTCGACGCGGATGCCGGAGCCGAGCGGGAACTTCAGCAGCCGCACGGTGCCCGGCGCGGGCGCAAACCCATTGTCGGCATCCTCCGCGTTGAGCCGGGCCTCGACGGCGTGGCCGAACTCGGGGGGGCATTCGCCGTCGAGAGCACCGCTGCTGGCGACAAAGATCTGCAGCTTGACGAGGTCGAGGCCGGTGGTGACCTCGGTGATCGGGTGCTCGACCTGCAGCCGGGTGTTGACCTCGAGGAATGTGAAGATTTCTTGTTCCGGCTGGTAGAGGAACTCGACGGTGCCGGCGCCGCGGTATCCGGCGGCACGGACGAGCTTGGCCGAGACTGTTCGAAGGTGGTCGGCCTGGTCCTTGGTGAGTACCGGAGAGCTGGATTCCTCGATCACCTTCTGGTTTCGGCGCTGGATGGAGCAGTCGCGCACTCCCGGCGCCCAGACGTTGCCGTAGTTGTCGGCGATGATCTGGACCTCGACATGGCGCGCGTCGGTGACAAGTCGTTCAAGAAACACGACCGGGTCGCCGAACGAGCGCTCGGCTTCGCCCTGCGTGCGCTCGAGTGCGACTTCGAGTTCGTCGGGGGCGAACACCTTGCGGATACCGCGGCCGCCGCCACCACTACGGGCTTTGATGATCAACGGGTAGCCGATGGCCTCTGCGTGGCGGCGGGCGTCCTCGCGGGTCTGGACCGGGCCACCGCTCCACGGTGCGAGCGGAACGCCCACCTTCTCGGCCAGAAGTTTGGCCTCGACCTTGTCGCCCAGTGTCCGCATCGCGGCCGGGGGCGGCCCGATGAATGTGAGGTTCAAGCGCGCGCAGAGCTCGGCGAAGGCGATGTCTTCGGCGACGAAACCCCAGCCCACCCACACCGCGTCGGCCTTGGATTCCAGCAGAGCGCGTTCGAGCTCGGCGTGGTCGAGGTACGCGATGCCCGCCGATGTTCGACGGAGCGTCACGGCCTCGTCAGCTTGGCGTACGAACATGGCCCGGCGCTCGGCGTCGGTGTGAAGAGCGATCGTAGTTATGCCGTAGCCGTGCTCGGCATTCAATTCTCGTACGGCCCGAATCAGGCGTACCGCGGCCTCACCCCTGTTGACCACTGCAATTCGTCTTGGAATCGTGACCGCCGGATCGGCGTCGACCATTCACCTAGTGTATGTGCCACGACCGGGGCCCAAGGATGGAACGGGCGCTGCGCTGCCGACCGGTGTTGACGACCGAGCAAGTTGCCCTTGATTCGTAAATCTAGCGCTTGCCTGTTATAGTGAGCAGCGTTGGTTCCACTCAAAACCTCAAGGAGAAAACATGACTAACAAGGCCACAACCACCCCGACCGAGATTCCCGACGCCGCCCAGAAGCTAGGTGAGCAGCTGGTTTCGGCGGTCAAGCAGAGTCAGAACCTGGCATTGGACGCGGCTCGTGCTTTCGCAGGGGCGTGGTCGTCGGTGCCCTTTAGTCTGTCCGAGATCCCCAATGTGGCTGCGTTGCCCGACGCGCCGACGGTCACGGCCTACAGCTTCGACCTCGCCGCCGAACTGCTTGCCGCGCAGAAGGATTTCGCTTTGACGCTGGCGACGACCTTGACGCCTGGCAAAACTGCCTGAGTCATAATCAGCGCTAGATACCGCGGGCAGAGACGACGGGAGAGCGGCGATGACAGAAGAGTCTGCCAACAGCAGCAATCTTCTGGGTGCGTTCATCCGCGCGCAGCGGCAGATGGCAAATCTGTCGCTGCGCGAGCTGTCCGCGATGACTGAGGTGTCCAACCCCTATCTCAGTCAGGTCGAGCGGGGGTTGTCCGAGCCCTCGGCCCGGGTGCTGAAGTCGATCGCCCAGGCACTCAACCTCTCGGCTGAAGCGCTGTTCGCACAGGCTGGCTTGATTCCCGCGTCGATCCAACCCGA
>JAVRPX010000540.1:0-5093 GCA_032161985.1 Mycobacterium sp. | reverse complement strand
ATGAATACGTCGACGACGTTGGTGTCGGCGGCGAAGTCGTAGCCCCACACCAGCTCGAGCAGCTGGGCGCGGGACAGCACCGCGGTCTTGTGCTCGGCGAGCACGGCGAGCAGGTCGAACTCCCGCTTGGTCAGATCGACGTCGGCGCCGTTGACGCGGGCACGGCGGCCGGGGATATCGACCTCCAGCGGGCCGACCGTGATGGTCTCCGACGAGAACGTCGCCGTCGCACCGCGCCTGCGCAGCAGCGCCTTGACCCGCGCGACCAACTCGGCCAGCACGAATGGCTTGACCAGGTAGTCGTCGGCCCCGGCCTCCAGCCCGGACACCCGATCGTCGACGGAGCTCCGCGCCGAAAGCACGCAGACCGGCACGTCGTTGTCCATCGCACGCAGCGCGGTCACCACGCTGACACCGTCGAGCACGGGCATGTTGATGTCGAGCACGATCGCGTCGGGCCTGGTCTCCGTGGCGCTGCGCAACGCCTCTGCGCCGTCGACGGCCGTCGAGACATCGAATCCGGATAGCCGCAGGCCACGCTCGAGCGACGTCAGCACGTCGGGGTCGTCGTCGACTACGAGCACCCGGGGTGAAGCCGCTGCACTCTCCATGCCCGCAATCTTGCCTGAAGTGGTGCCATCGATGTGACAGGCGCGGGAACGACCTCGGTATCACCGTTGCGGCGGTCTCATCACCGTCGTGTCACGGCGAGCTGAACTATCGTGTGATAGCAAAGCGACGCCATTCCCCCGGTGCTAGCATCTGTGAAATTATGCTTCCGCTCTCTCCGCGTCTGATTGTCGAGCCCGATGACGGCCTTGAACCGGTCCGCGAATTCATCAATTCAGCCCAAACTTCGCTTTTGATAAAGCAATTCACGTTTACCGAGCCGAGTTTGGTCGCGGCAGTCGTCGACCGGAAGAAAGCCGGCGTCGACGTGCGGGTGCAGCTCAATGCGCAGCGGTCCGGCGGTGACCGGGCTAATGACGACACCTACGAGCAATTTTTAAGCGCCGGCATCGCGGTTCAGTGGGCCAATCCAAAGTTCTACGTGACGCATGAAAAATCGATTGTGGTCGACGAGAAAGCCGCACTGGTCGCGACGTTCAACCTATGCGAGAAGTATTTCACGCTGACCCGCGACTACGGCATTATCACCGATAACCCGTACCACGTGGCGCAGATCGTCGAAGTATTCAACGCCGACTGGGAGCATCGCGATTGGGATTGCAGCGCTTATGAAGGCCTGCTGTGGAGCAATTCCAATTCCCGCTATCACATGGCGCAATTCATCGACACGGCCACCGAACGCCTGGACGTCCAGCATCCCAAATACGTCGACGCGGTCATTCTCGAGCGACTCGCGTCAGCCGCCGATCGCGGCGTAAAGGTGCATGTTCTCTGCGGTGGTAAGCACGGCATCAGCGAATGGGACATTCTCGATACCTTCGCTTCGCTGCGGACATTGAAGCGCTTCGGCGTCAAGGTGCACAAACAGAAGAACCTGAGGGTGCACGCGAAGTTGATCGTCGTCGACAACCAACACGCGCTCGTTGGCTCGATGAATATCGACCGCAGCGCATTCGACCTGCGCCGGGAGCTGGGCATCATGACCGACGACCCGGCGATCGTCGGGCGGCTGAAAGAGGTCTTCGACAGCGACTGGGACCTGTCGCACCATTACGAGGCGCCGGATCCGCTCGATCCGTCCCAACACCACGAGGACGACTTCCCGCACGACACAGACCTCATGCATGAGTGAAATCGAGGCCGGGCCCGACAAGGTCTCACTGCTCGAACTCGCGTGGACGTTCAATCACATCGCGCTGGCCTCGTTCGGCGGCGGGCTGTCCGCCTGGTCACGCGAAGTGCTGGTGCTGGAGAAGCAGTGGATGGGTGAGGCAGAGTTCCTCTCCGCCATGACGATGTGCCGGATTCTGCCCGGCGCCAATCAGGTGAACATGGCGGTCTTCGCCGGCTCGAAGATGCGTGGTCTGCCAGGAGCGGTAGCGGCGCTGTTCGGGCTGTGCCTGATGCCTGTCGTCTTGATCATGGTGATGGGTTTCTTCTACTTCCGGTTCAAGGAGGTGGCCGCGGTCAAGGGCGTCCTTCACGGTGCCTCCGCGGCCGCCGTGGCGCTGACGTTGGCGATGGTCATCCAAACGGGCCGAAAATGCCTGACGGGGCTGGTGCCTGTGCTGCTCTTCGTCGCCGCCTTCGTGCTGAACGGCGTTGCGCGATGGCCTCTTCCGTTGGTGCTCCTCGTTGTCGCGCCGCTCAGCTTGATCTGGGCGTGGCCGAGGGAACGCCCCGCATGATCCATACCTACCTGCAGCTGGCCGGATTGTTCGCATCGCTGTCGGTGCTGTCGATCGGCGGCGGCAACGCAGTGCTGCCCGAAATGCACCTGCAGGCGGTGAGGGGTCATCACTGGATGACCGACTCCCAGTTCGCCGACATCTTCTCGATCTCCCAAACCGCGCCTGGCCCGAGCATCCTGATCGTCACGCTGGTCGGCTATGGGGCCGGGTTGACGGTAGGGGGAGTGCCTGGAGCGATCATCGGCGGCGTGATCGCAACGGTCGCGATGATCGTTCCGGCGGCGTCGTTGATGTATGTCGTCACGCTGTTCTGGCAGAAGGCGCAGAAAGCCAAGTGGCGAATCGCCGTCGAGAAGGGGTTCGCGCCGTTGACCGTCGGCCTCATCATGGCCACCTCGCTGGTGATGAGCCGGGCCGCCGATCACGACTGGCGGGCGTATCTGCTGACAGCGATATGCACGGCGATCTTCGTGTTCACCAAGACCAATCCGCTGATCGTGGTCGGCGCCGCCGGGGTGATCGGGTGCTTCGGCGTGGTCTGACACGCCGCGGGAAGCCGTTGACCTCATCCATTGTTGAGGTTCTACGGTGAGTTCATGAGTATCGAAACAGTTGCCCGGCAAACCCTGTATCGGCAGGCGCATGCCCGCGGCGGTGACTTGCGATCGTTGGCCGACCGCAAGCTGCTCGGCCGGATCTGGCGCTTCGCCGGACGGCATCACCGCAGGTTGGGCGCGTTCCTCGCGGTGAGCGTGGTCAGTGCGGTGCTCGGGCTCGCCACTCCGCTGCTGGCCGGCAAGGTTGTTGACGAGATCGGCAGGGGCGCGCTCGGCGTGGTCGTGGCGCTGGCCCTGGTCATCGCGGCGGTCGCCGTCGCCGAGGCCGGGATATCGCTGGTGACGCGGTGGCTGTCATCGAACATCGGCGAGGGCCTCATCCTCGATCTGCGCACCGCCGTGTTCGACCACGTGCAACGGATGCCCATCGCCTTCTTCACCCGCACCCGCACCGGCGCCCTGGTCAGCAGGCTCGGCAATGACGTGACGGGCGCGCAGCGCGCCTTCTCCGACACGTTCTCCGGCGTCATCACCAACATCGTCACCCTCACGCTGACGCTGGTGGTGATGCTCAGAATCTCCTGGCAGGTCACGCTGCTGTCGCTGCTGCTGATGCCGCTGTTCCTGCTCCCCGCCCGCTGGATCGGGCGAACCATGGCGCGACTGTCCCGCGAGGCCGCCAACCACAACGCGACGATGAACACCCAGATGACCGAACGGTTTTCGGCGCCCGGCGCCACGCTGGTCAAACTGTTCGGCAACCCGGCCACCGAGTCGCGCGAGTTCGAGGTGCGCGCCGACCGCGTCCGCGACATCGGGGTACGCACCGCGATGTTGCAGTCGGTCTTCATGAACTCCCTGACGCTGATGTCGGCGCTGGCGCTGGCCCTGGTGTACGGGCTCGGCGGCGTGCTGGCGATCGGGGGGACCTTGCAGACGGGTGCGATCGTGTCACTGGCACTGCTGCTGACACGGCTGTACTCACCGTTGACCGCGCTGGCCAACGCGCACGTCGAGATCGCCAGCGCGCTGGTCAGCTTCGAGCGGGTCTTCGAGGTGCTCGATCTGGTGCCGTTGATCTCGGAGAAGCCGGGCGCGGTCGCCGTTCCTGACGGCCCTGTTTCGGTCGAGTTCGATGACGTGCGCTTCTCCTACCCGTCTGCCGACAAGGTCTCACTGGCCTCGTTGGAAGAGGTCGCCGTGCTTGACGATCGGGGTGGAGACGAAGTGCTGCACGGCATTTCGTTCAACGCGCAGGGGGGCCAGATGATCGCGCTGGTCGGTTCGTCAGGCGCGGGTAAGTCGACGATCGCCTCGCTGCTGGGCCGCCTATACGACGTCGACAGTGGTTCGATAACACTCAATGGTGTCGACGTGCGCGACGTGACGTTCGACTCGCTGAAGGAAACCGTCGGCATGGTCACCCAGGACGGGCATCTGTTCCACGAGTCGATCGGGTCGAATCTACGGCTGGCCGCACCCGACGCCACTGACGACGAGCTATGGCGTGCGCTGGAACGCGCACGGCTGGCCGACGTCGTCGCCGAGATGCCCGACGGGCTGGACACCGTAGTTGGGGAGCGCGGCTACCGGCTCTCGGGTGGGCAGCGGCAGCGGTTGACCATCGCCCGCCTGCTGTTGGGCCGATCCCGGGTCGTCATCCTCGACGAGGCCACGGCGTCGCTGGACTCCGCGTCGGAAGCCGCGGTGCAGCAGGCGCTCGCAGAAGCCCTCGCGGGTCGGACGTCGATCGTCATCGCCCACCGGCTGTCCACGGTGCGCGCAGCCGACGTGATCCTCGTCGTCGAGGACGGCCGCATCGTCGAACGCGGCACGCACGATCAGCTGCTGACACGGCGCGGGCGCTACACCGAGCTGTACGAAACGCAGTTCGGCAACGAAAAGGATTCTGAAGATGTCGTAGCGGCATGAGACCCTGGAATCGCTTTGACTGAACTAATTGAAGACACCCTTCGCTCGGCGCCGGCGATCTCGCGACCGCCGGCCCGCGAACGTACCGGCTCGGATCTGTGGCGGATGCTGCCCTACCTGATGCCCTACCGGGTGCGGTGGATCGCCATGGTCGTGGTCGCGCTCGCGAGCCTCGTTGCCACTGTGGCGATTCCGCTGATGACCAAGGCCGTTATCGACGGGCCTGTGCGCCATCAGGACCAACACGGCCTGTGGGTGCTCGGCGCCGCCGCGATGGGCGTGG
>JAVRPX010000539.1:0-8405 GCA_032161985.1 Mycobacterium sp. | reverse complement strand
AGGCACAAGGGGTTATCTTCCTGGACACCGACACCGCACTGAAGGAACACCCGGAGATCTTCAAGCAGTACTTCGGCACCGTGATCCCGGCCGGGGACAACAAGTTCTCAGCGCTGAATACCGCTGTGTGGTCGGGCGGTTCGTTCATCTACGTCCCGAAGGGCGTGCACGTCGATATTCCGCTGCAGGCCTACTTCCGGATCAACACCGAGAACATGGGCCAGTTCGAGCGGACGCTGATCATCGTCGACGAGGGCGCGTACGTACATTACGTGGAGGGGTGTACTGCACCCATTTACAAGTCGGATTCGCTGCATTCTGCGGTAGTGGAGATCATCGTAAAGCCCGGTGGCCGTTGCCGTTACACGACGATCCAGAACTGGTCGAACAACGTCTACAACCTGGTCACCAAGCGTGCCCGGGCCGAGGCCGGCGCCACCATGGAGTGGGTCGACGGCAACATCGGTTCGAAGGTCACGATGAAGTACCCGGCCGTGTGGATGACCGGCGAGCACGCCAAGGGCGAGGTGCTCTCGGTGGCGTTCGCCGGTGAGGGCCAGCACCAGGACACCGGCGCCAAGATGCTGCACCTGGCGCCGAACACGTCGAGCAACATCGTGTCCAAGTCGGTGGCCCGCGGCGGCGGCCGCGCGTCCTACCGTGGCCTGGTTCAGATAAACAAGGGTGCCCACGGATCGCGCTCCAGCGTGAAATGCGATGCGCTGCTTGTTGACACCATCAGCCGCAGCGACACCTATCCGTATGTCGACATCCGCGAGGATGACGTAACCATGGGCCACGAGGCGACCGTCTCCAAGGTCAGCGAGGATCAGCTGTTCTATCTGATGAGCCGCGGCATGACCGAGGACGAGGCGATGGCCATGGTGGTGCGCGGCTTCGTCGAGCCCATCGCCAAGGAACTCCCGATGGAGTACGCGCTTGAGCTCAACCGGCTGATCGAGCTGCAGATGGAAGGCGCGGTCGGCTAGTGGCACAGGACCTGACAGCGACTCTGGAGGGCAGGACCAAGGGCGAGATCTTCACGTCATTCGATGTCGACGCCTTCGAGGTGCCGCACGGACGTGACGAGATCTGGCGCTTCACCCCGCTGAAGCGGTTGCGCGGGCTGCACGATGGGTCCGCGCCCGCGACCGGCAGCGCCCGCATCGACGTGACGGAACGGCCGGGCGTGACGGTGGAAACCGTGCGCCGCGGAGACGATCGGCTCGGCCAGGGCGGGGTTCCCGCCGACCGGGTTGCCGCGCAGGCGTTTTCGTCGTTCAACAGCGCGACAATCGTCACCGTCGACAAGGACACCCAGGTTGGCGAGCCGATCGAGATCGCGGTGACGGGCCCCGGCGAAGGGGCGACGGCCTACGGGCACCTGCAGGTACGGGTCGGCGAGCTGGCCGAGGCCGTGGTGGTCATCGACCAGCAGGGCAGTGGAACCTACGCCGACAACATCGAATTCGTGGTCGGTGACGCAGCCCGGCTGACGGTCGTGTCGATCGCCGACTGGGCCGACGACGCCTTGCATGTCAGCTCTCATCATGGGTCGCTTGGCAAGGATGCGGTGCTGCGTCACGTCGCGGTCACGCTCGGCGGCGATTTGGTGCGGCTGACCGCGCGGACCCGGTTCTGTGCACCCGGCGGTGATGCCGAATTGCTGGGCCTGTACTTCGCCGACGACGGCCAGCATTTCGAATCACGGTTACTGGTCGATCACGCTCAGCCGAACTGCCGCTCCCATGTCACGTACAAGGGTGCGCTGCAAGGCGATCCGGACTCCAACAAGCCCGACGCGCACACCGTGTGGGTGGGCGATGTCCTCATTCGTGCCGCCGCAACCGGGACCGACTCCTTCGAGACCAACCGAAACCTGGTGCTCACCGACGGCGCCCGCGCCGACTCGGTGCCGAACCTGGAGATCGAGACCGGCGAGATCGCAGGCGCCGGGCACGCCAGCGCAACCGGACGTTTCGACGACGAGCAGCTGTTTTACCTGCAGTCCCGCGGCATCCCGGAGGACCAGGCCCGCCGCCTCGTTGTCCGTGGCTTCTTCGGCGAGTTGATTCAGAAGATCGCCGTGCCTGCGGTGCGAGAACGCCTGACGGACGCCATCGAACACGAACTAGAGATAACGGAATCAAGGACAGCCACCTCATGACCACATTGGAAATCAAGGATCTGCACGTCAGCGTCGTCTCCGCTGAGGACGGGACCGATATCCCGATCCTGAAAGGCGTCAACCTCACCGTGAAGTCGGGGGAGACGCACGCCCTGATGGGCCCCAACGGGTCCGGAAAGTCGACGCTGTCCTATGCGGTTGCGGGCCATCCGAAGTACACGGTGACGTCGGGCTCGATCACGCTCGACGGCCAGGATGTCCTCGAGATGAGCATCGACGAGCGCGCCCGTGCCGGGCTGTTCCTGGCGATGCAATACCCCGTCGAGGTGCCCGGGGTGTCGATGTCGAATTTCCTGCGCACCGCCGTCACCGCCGTACGCGGCGAGGCGCCGAAGTTGCGGCACTGGATCAAAGAGGTCAAGGGCGCGATGGCGGGACTTGACATCGACCCGTCGTTCTCCGAACGCAGTGTCAACGAAGGCTTTTCCGGCGGCGAGAAGAAGCGGCACGAGATTCTTCAGCTCGAACTGCTCAGGCCGAAGATCGCGATCCTGGACGAGACCGACTCCGGCCTGGACGTCGACGCGCTGCGGGTAGTCAGCGAAGGGGTGAACCGCTACGCCGATGAGGCGCACGGCGGTCTGCTGCTTATCACGCACTACACGCGCATCCTTCGCTACATCCAGCCGCAGTTCGTCCACGTCTTCGTCGGTGGCCGCATCGTCGAGTCCGGCGGGCCCGAGTTGGCCGACGAGCTCGACGCCAACGGCTACGAGCGCTTCACCCAGGCGGTCGGAGCCTGACATGACCGCGTCGGCGCAGGCGTTGGATCTCACCAGGATCCGGGCGGACTTCCCGATCCTGAAGCGGGTAATGCGCGGTGGAAATCAGTTGGCGTACTTGGACTCCGGTGCGACCTCGCAGCGGCCGGTGCAGGTGCTCGACGCTGAACGCGACTTTCTGACCACGTCCAACGGCGGAGTGCATCGCGGCGCGCACCAGCTGATGGAGGAAGCCACCGACGCCTACGAACAGGGCCGCGCCGACATCGCGAACTTTGTAGGCGCCGAGCCCGACGAGTTGGTGTTCACCAAGAACGCCACCGAGGCGATCAACCTGGTGTCTTACGTGCTTGGCGACAACCGGTTCGACCATGCTGTCGGGCCCGGCGACGTCATCGTCATCACCGAACTGGAACACCACGCCAACCTGATCCCGTGGCAGGAGCTGGCCAGGCGAACCGGTGCCACGTTGAAGTGGTACGGCGTGACTTCCGAGGGGCCCGAAGCTGGACGCATCGACCTGGATTCGTTGCAGCTCGACGAACGTGTGAAAGTGGTTGCGTTCAGTCACCATTCCAATGTCACCGGTGCGGTGGCACCAGTGGGGGAGCTGGTCGCTCGCGCGAAGGCGGTCGGCGCGCTGACGCTGCTTGACGCCTGCCAGTCGGTACCTCACCAGCCGGTCGATTTTCATGCGCTTGACGTTGACTTCGGCGCCTTCTCCGGTCACAAGATGTTGGGGCCCAACGGCATCGGTGTGCTGTACGGCCGCAGCGAGCTTCTCAACGCGATGCCGCCGTTCATCACCGGGGGCTCGATGATCGAGACCGTGACGATGGAGGAGACCACCTACGCTCCCGCGCCGCAACGTTTCGAGGCAGGCACCCCGATGACGTCGCAGGTCGTCGGACTGGCCGCTGCTGCGAGGTATTTGCAAGAGATCGGGATGGAGGCTGTCGAGGCGCACGAGGCCGAGCTGGTGGCCGCCGCACTCGACGGGCTGTCTCGCATCGACGAGGTGCGGATCATCGGGCCGACGTCGATGGAGAACCGCGGCTCACCGGTGGCGTTCGTCGTCGACGGTGTCCACGCTCACGACGTGGGACAGGTCCTCGATGACGACGGCGTGGCGGTGCGGGTGGGTCACCACTGCGCGTGGCCGCTGCATCGGCGGTTCGGCATCGCCGCGACCGCGCGGGCGTCGTTCGCCGTCTACAACACGTTCGACGAAGTGGACCGATTGGTGGCCGGTGTGCGGCACGCGGTGGAATTCTTCGGCAGGGACTGACAGTGCGGCTGGAGCAGCTCTATCAGGAAGTGATCCTCGATCACTACAAGCACCCGCATCACCGGGGGTTGCGCGAGCCATACGGTGCCGAGTCCTTTCAGGTGAACCCGACGTGCGGCGACGAGGTCAGGCTGCGGGTGGCACTCAGCGACGACGGCGAGCGGATCGCCGACGTTTCCTATGACGGGCAGGGCTGTTCGATCAGCCAGGCCTCGACTTCGGTGTTGACCGTTCAGGTAATCGGCCAGAGTGTCGGGAATGCCATGAAGACGCTGGCGGCATTCTCCGAGATGATTTCGTCGCGCGGAACGGTCGAGGGCGACGAGGATGTACTGGGCGACGGCATCGCATTCGCGGGTGTCGCGAAATACCCGGCGCGGGTGAAGTGCGCGCTGCTGGGCTGGATGGCTTTCAAAGACGCATTGGCACAGGCCAGCGACGAACTGGAGGAAGACGATGAGCGAAACAGCCGCGCAGGGTGACGAGCTGCTCGCAGACCTCGAGGAGGCCATGCGTGATGTCGTTGACCCGGAACTCGGGATCAACGTCGTAGACCTCGGACTGGTGTACGACCTGAATATCGAGAAGGGGGAGCAGGGCAACGTCGCGCTGATCGATATGACGCTGACGTCGGCTGCCTGCCCACTGACCGACGTCATCGAGGATCAGTCGCGTACCGCGCTGGTGGGCGCCGGTCTGGTCGACGAGATCAAGATCAACTGGGTGTGGAACCCGCCGTGGGGCCCTGACAAGATCACCGAGGACGGCCGCGAACAACTGAGGGCCCTCGGCTTCACCGTCTAGGCATCGGCTTGGGCGCATGGCGTTTTGCCCGCCTTTGAGCGACAACTGACGTCACAATCGACCTGTGGTCACGGTGCCGGCGTTCGTGTGGCGAGGCGGTTTTTTTCGTCGCGCGCTTATGATCGGCGCAGCCGTCGGGATCTTCCTCGCTGCCATGGCGTGGATCGATTCCGGAATCCTGCTGGGCGCTGTCATCACGTTCGTCATCACCGGTGTGCTCTATGGCATCTTGATGCCTCGGCGGATGGCGCGGTACTGGCCTGGCGCCAAGCAACTGTCCGGCGAGCAGCGCGTAACCGTTGTCCGCACCGTCCGACGCGGCGAGCGTATTGGTGACACGCGGCTGACGCAGGCCGTCGCTGACTACAGCCAGGGGCTGCATGCGGCGGCCGAAGACGCTCGACCGTTTCGATGGTTGGTGCCACTCGTTCTCGTCGTCTCCGTGGCAACGGCGGTGTTCGACGCCGTTTTCGGCTCATGGGGCAATGTTGTGGCGTCGTGCATCTACCTGGTGTTGCTCGCGGTCGAGCTGTTCTGGTGGCCGAAGAGGCGGGAGCAGCTCCTCGCGAATGCCGACCGCGCGACGGACATCGCCGCGCACATCCTGGGAAAACAGGCGTGATCATGCGAACACGTCGTTGAGTGTCACGGTCTGCAGGTTGCGGCTGGCGATGAGCTGCCCTAGTTGGTCGTAGCAGTGCGTGACGGTCGGCAGGTTGGCGTGGGCCAACACGATCTGTTGAGGCGAGAATGACCGCGTCGCGCAGGCGACGAGGTTGGCTGCGGTTTCCGGGAGCGAATCGCCGACGGTGCCGCTCCAGAGCGTGACGGTCGTGTAGCCGAGATCGGCGGCCACTCGATCGGTGTCGGCGTTGTGCACACCGTAGGGCGGCCGGAAGTACGGCGTGCCGTCGGTGCCATAGGTATTGCGCAGGAAGTCGGCGTTGCGCTGGATCTGGTCGTGGACCGCGGTCAGGCTGATCCTGTTGAGGTATGGGTGCGACCAGGTGTGATTGGCGATCTGTATCTGACCGGAGTCCACCATCGGCCGCAGCGCCGCCGCGTTGTCCGACCATGACGCGTTGACGCCGTTGGCGAAGAAGGTCAGCCGGTTCCCGGTGTCGCGGCAGAACTGGCCGAAGGCCCCGACGACCGCGCTGCTGACACCATCGTCCACGGTGAGGGCCAATTGGTTACCGTCACCAGGCAGCCTCGTGAGAACACCGACGGGCGCGGGCACCCGTGCCAGGGGAACCATCACCCGGACTGCGCCCGCCACAGGTGGCCGTACGACTGCAGCGATGATCCCCGCCGCGATCGCGGCCAACATGGTGCGTCGATCGACCCCCGTCATGCCTGCATGTTACTCCTCTCACCCAATTCTCCTCTGTGCCTTCGCTTCTCGTTTACTGCTAAGCGGCTGTGGGATTTCCCGGCCCAACGCCTTGCGGACGTGTAACGCTAAGGCCTGATCTGCCCACTACAGGGCGGAAAGGAGCCACAAATGGTCGATGGTTTCGACGACTTCTACGTCGATACCCGCCGCCAGCTGCGCGGCGTCGCTGAAAGCCTGATCGCGGGACCCCAATACCGCGCGTCGGGCGCCATCCGGCTCGCGGTGCGCCCCGACGGCTTCACCGGTGTCTCCCTTCCGATCGCTGTGCACGGCACCGACTTGGTCTCTCCGAACGGCAGCCTTGCACTCGACGGTCCGGTAGGCGCGATCGCCGGTATGGACCCAGGGCCGCCCGAAGGCGTCTACGACATCGTCGACCCGCTGCCCGCGGATACCGTTCTCAGCCTCGACGCCGCCGCGGCCGAGTGGATCCACCGCAGCCACTATGCAGGCGGTCACGCCATCAAGAATGTTCTGCCCGATCAGCATCCAGTGCTGTGGCCCGAGCACTTCGACGTCGCGGCCACCGAGGGCGAAGTGAACTACGGCGTTTCCGCCGGCGACGACTACCACCCGACGCCCTACGCGTACGTCGGGCCATGGACCCAGTGCACCGGACCGTTCTGGAACGCGCCGTTCGGAGCGCTGTACCCGCTCGACCCCGCACATGATGTCGACGCGCTCACGTCGCACATCTCCGATTTCTTCGAACGCGGCCGCCGGGAACTCTCGGAACGACCATGATTGCGACGGTGGACGAATCGACGTTGATCGGCGCATAGCGGTTTTGCGCCGACCATATGGTGGGAACACACAGATTGACACCAGCGTTAGGAAGATCGTGACTACGCGAGACATCACCGCCGAAGAGTTCAACGACACCATCACCGACAACGACATCGTGCTGGTGGATTTCTGGGCATCGTGGTGCGGCCCGTGTAAGCAATTCGCGCCGACGTTCGCGGCCTCTTCGGAGGAGCATCCCGACGTCGCGTACGTAAAGGTCGACACTGAGGCGCAGCAGGAGCTCGCCGCCGCTGCCGACATCCGCTCCATCCCTACGCTGATGGCGTTCAAGAAGGGCAAGCTGGTGTTCAACCAGGCGGGCGCCCTGCCACCGGCAAAGCTGGAGGAGCTCGTACAGCGGATCAAGGAGTTCGACATCGACGCCGCGATCGCCGCTCAGAACAACGGCCAGACGGACTAGCACGGTACATCCCCGAGTCGCTGCGCTCCTGCCCGCCGGCGTGCACGCGATAGCGTGCAGTCCGTGACCGAGCTAAACAACTTCGTCCTCGTCGACTACCCACGGCCGAACGTCGCCCTGGTGACGCTGAACCGGCCCGAGCGGATGAACTCGATGGCCTTCGACGTCATGGTCCCGCTCAAGAAGGTGCTCGAAGAGTTGACCTACGACAACTCGACTCGGGTGATAGTGCTCACAGGCTCCGGTCGCGGCTTCTCGTCCGGTGCCGACCACAAATCGGCCGGTTCAGTGCCGCATATCGACGGCCTTACCCGGCCGACGTTTGCGCTGCGGTCGATGGAGGTCCTCGACGACGTCATCCTGGCGCTTCGCAAGATGCACCAGCCGGTCATCGCCGCCGTCAACGGCGCCGCGATCGGTGGGGGACTGTGCCTGGCGCTGGCATGCGACGTCAGAGTGGCCGCGTCAGGGGCGTATTTCCGCGCGGCGGGTATCAACAACGGCCTGACCGCCAGCGAACTGGGCCTGTCCTACCTGCTGCCGCGCGCGATCGGCTCGTCGCGGGCCTTCGAGCTGATGTTGACCGGCCGTGACGTCGACGCCGACGAAGCCGAACGCATCGGCCTGGTCTGTCGCGCCGTCCCCGAGGAAGACCTGCTCGACGAGTGCTACCGGCTGGCCGAGCGGATGGCGGCGTTCTCCCGGCCGGGTATCGAGTTGACCAAGCGCACACTGTGGAGTGGACTGGACGCCGCTAGCCTGGAGGGGCACATGCAGGCCGAGGGCCTGGGACAACTCTT
>JAVRPX010000538.1:0-16706 GCA_032161985.1 Mycobacterium sp. | reverse complement strand
CTGTTCACCGGCGCCAACATCGGCAAGACGCTGGTCAAGATCAGCGAACCGACTCCCGCCTGATGCCGAAGCTGAGCGCGGCCCTGCTGCTGTACCGGGTCACCGACGGCGGTGTCGAAGTGCTGATCGGCCATCCCGGCGGCCCGTTCTGGGCACGCAAAGACGAAGGGGCCTGGTCGATTCCCAAGGGTGAGTATGTCGAGGGCGAAGACCCGTGGTCTGCCGCACAACGAGAATTCCTCGAGGAAGTCGGCAAGGAACCGCCAGAAGGGCCGCGCATCGACTTCGCGCCGCTGCGGCAGCCGAGCGGCAAGGTCATCACCGCGTTCGCCGTCCGCGGAGATCTGGACCTCCAAGGCACCGTGAGCAACACATTCACGCTCGAGTGGCCGAAGGGTTCGGGCAATATCCGCGAGTACCCCGAAATCGACCGCGTCGGTTGGTTTTCCGTGGCCGAGGCCAATCAGAAGCTGGTGAAGGGTCAGCGGCCGCTGTTGGACCGTCTCACGGCTGCCATCGAAGGCGGCGAACGGGGCGGGTCTCGATAGCGTTGATGGTCAGCGCGCGGCCGTGGATGCGCCACCCAACCCGCGTGCGCATGTACTCGTCGTCGTAACGCAGATGCCACACCAAATCGGTGATCTTTCCGTCGGCCTCGGACCAGTGGTGGGCGATACACGTAATGCGGCCAAGAGCGTAGTTGCGGTCGGTGTCCCTTGCGGCATACACCTCACCGACGATCGCGTGCTCCGTTCGAGTCACGGCGGCTACCGCCGCCATCGCGGCGCGCACACCGTCGTGGCCGTGATGACGGCGCACCGGTTCCAGCGATCGGGGTGGGTCGGGCAGCCGCAATTCCGCGGTTTCGGTGAACAACTCGACCACATCGTCGAATCGCCGGTCGTCGACCGCAGACGCGTACAGGTGAACCAGGTCGCTCAGCGCGAGTCGATCGAAAGCGTTGAGGCTCATGGCGTCAGCGCCAACCGCTGCGCGCATGTCGACAGCATGTCGCACGCCTCTCCGATGTCAGCGGTGGGCGGCATGGCCAGCACGATCCTGTCGGCGCCCAGCGCCGCAAGTTTGTCGGCGCGATCGCCGTCGATCTTGGTCACGAGATGGCCAAGCGACAGCTCGAGCGCATCCGGGTCGCGGCCTGCATTACCCGCCTCGTCGCGCATTATCCCGACCAGCTCGGTCAACTCCGAACCGCCGACGCCGAGCGGCTGAAAGCCGTCACCAACCCGGCCTGCCCGACGGGCCGCTGCGCGGCTGTGCCCGCCGATGTGGATGGGCACCCGCCCGATGGGCTTCGGATAGCAAGCGGCGTGGTCGAATTCGAAGAATTCGCCGGAATGACTCGCGCCGTCAGGCCGGTCCTCCCACAACAGCCGCATCACCTCGAGCTGTTCGTCTGCGCGGCGCCCGCGGCTGGCGAACTCAGCACCGCACGCCTCGATCTCCTCCTTGAGCCAACCCATTCCCACACACAGCCGAACCCTGCCGCCCGACAGCGCATCAACGGTGGCCACTCGCTTGGCCAATCCCACCGGATGATGATTGGGCAACACAAGCACACCGGTTGCCAGCCCGAGCCGATCGGTCTGCGCCGCGACAAACGCCAGCAGGTCAAGGGGATCGGGCACCGGGCAGTCGGCGGCCAACTCCACCCGTCCAGATGCGTCGTAGGGGTAGACGCTGCTGTACTCGGTCATCAGCACCGTGTGTTCGACGGCCACGATCGACTCGAATCCACAGGCTTCGACGTGTCGGGCGAAGGCAGACATCCATTCGGGATCGGCGGTAACCCCGGCTGCGACAGGCGCTATGACGGCGAACTTCACCTCACCGGACGCCCATTGCTGCGTCGGATTTCTTCCCAGCATTGCACTCGGGTCTTCCCGGTCTGTTGCATGCACATCCGTATCGGCGACTCGTCCTCGGTGGGCAGCGGTCTGTCGGGTTCCACTCGGTTGCAGGACCGAGCAGTACGCCGTGGAACCGTCCGCCGTCGTTCCAGTGCTGCCTGCCGGGGTGCAGTTTGCTCCGATCACCACGGTTGACGGTGGGGCAGGCGGCGCCGTGGTCGGCGACTGCACTGGCTCCGGTGGCGGCGGCAGCGGCGTGAACGTCGGCGTGGCGATCGTCGGTGACTTCGTCGTCGGGGACGTCGCTGGCGGCAGGTCGGCCCGACGAAATTCCATGACCGCCACCGTAACTGCAGCGACAACAGCACAGCAAGGATCGCAGGCACGACGACGCCGGCTCGTAGCAAGGAGCGCTTCGGCTGTGTTGCAGCGGGGGCGAGGGTGGTACCGACATCACCGGTCGGCGCTGCGTCGAGCCCGTGGGCGAGCGCGCGGGCGAAGTCGGCGCACCGCTCGAAACGGTCCTTGGGATCCTTGGACAGCGCCTTGGCCAACACCGGGTCGAGAGCAGACGGCTCGGGGCGCTGAGCGGCGATCGCGGGCGGAGACGCGGACAGGTGCTGGCTGATGACGACCGCAGGGTTGGAGTGCTGAAACGGCGGAGCACCGGTCAACAGGTGAAAGGCGGTGGCCGCCAACGCGTATTGATCCGCCCGGCCGTCGAGCTGCCCACCCATCAGCTGCTCGGGCGCAGCGTACGAAACCGTACCGACGGTCATGTTGGTGGCGGTCAACCCGCTGATGTCGTTCACCCAGCGGGCGATACCGAAGTCCGCCAACAGAATTCGCTGTTCGCCCGACTCATGGTGAGCCAGCAGGCTGTTGGCGGGTTTGACATCGCGGTGTAGCAGGTCGCGCTGATGCGCGTAGTCCAGCGCGTCGGCGACGGCGGTCACGATGTCGGCGACCTCGGCTTTGGGCATGCCATTCCGATAACGCTCGCGCAGCAGCCTGCCCGCGTCGGTGCCCTCGACGTAGTCCATCGAGATCCAGATCTGGCCCTCGAATTCGCCGCGCTCGTGCACACCGACGATGTGGGGATGCCATAGCGTGGCGGCGATGTCGGCCTCGCGGTTGAACCGCTGCCGATATTCGTCATCCGCCGACACCGACGCAGGCAGCACCTTCAGCGCGTCGCGGCGAGGCAGGCGCGGATGCTGGGCCAGGTAGACCTCGCCCATACCGCCCGAGCGGAGCATCCGCACGATGGTGTAACCCGCGAACGTCGCACCACCGGCCAACGGCATGGGCGAATAGTACAGACGCGGCTACAGATCGAGCGTCAGATGCGAGCCGCAGGCCGCCCGCGAGATGCAGATCAGCATCAAGTCGTTTTCGCGTTCGGGATCGGTGAGCAAGGTGTCTCGGTGGTCGACCGTGCCGTCGAGCACCCTGGTGCGACACGTACCGCAGAAGCCCTGCTGACAGGAGTACGACGCGTGCACCCCCGCGCGCTTCAGCGCCGAAAGCAGCGTCTCGTCGGCGCCGACTCGCACGGTCTCACCGGTGGACGCCACCGCGACGGTGAACTCGGTGCCGTCAACCACGGGCGGGGCGGCGAACCGCTCGAAGTGCAACTCGACGTTGTCCCGGCCCGCGAGCCCGGATCGAATCGCCGTCAGCATCGGCGCAGGACCGCATGCGTAGACGGCGGTGCCGTCCGGGCAGTCGCCGAGCAGTTCTTCGGCCGTGGGCAGGCCGCTGATGTCGTCGGTGCGGATCGCGACCCGGTCGCCGAACCGCGTGACCTCGTCGACAAACGGCAGGCTGTCGCGGCTGCGGCCGGCGTAGACCATCGACCAGTCGACGCCGAGACGCCGCGCCAGATCCAGCATCGGCAGGATCGGCGTGATCCCGATGCCGCCCGCGATGAAGCGGAACCGCCGGGCAGGCGACCCGTAGCCGGGCACCGTGAGCGGGAACGCGTTGCGCGGTCCGTGCGTCGTGACGCTCGCACCGACGGCCAAGTCGTGCATCTCGATGGAGCCGCCACCGCCGTCGGGGATCCGCCGCACGGCGATGCGGTAGCAGTCCGGTAATTGAGGGTTTCCGCACAGCGAGTACTGCCGCACCAGTCCGCTGGGCAGGTGAATGTCGATGTGTGCGCCGGGATGCCAACGCGGCAGGTGTTCACCGACCAGCGTGAGCGCGATGACGTCCTGATCATGGGCGACGACCCGCCGGTCGGCGACCGTCAGCCCGATAGTGCGGTCGAGTTCGCCGGGAAGAGTCACGCGCCTGGTGGCACCCGCCACCGCGTCCATCCCCGAGATCACCGCGCCCGCGACACCGATGAGCACGTCGGGGCGGTGTCGCCTGAATGGATTCGGCGGCAGCTGCCGGTACCGCTCTCGCAGCCCCATCAAAGGTGTGCGGCGCGGGCGGCCGGGGACGCCGCCAGATAGGCGACGGCCTGCGCAGTCGAGCCCATGTCTTCTGGCGAGTAGCCGGGCCGGAAGTAGGTCAGCGTATTGGCGCCGAACAGCCTGCGGAACTCAGGCAGGAGCCCGAGTTTGGAGTCACGCATCCGCAGACGCTGCATCCGCCACCAGCCGATGTTGTTGGCGGGGTCTGACTTGAGCAGCTGCCTGGTGCCGCGCTGGAAGAAGACGAAGATCGCCGTCGCCGCCAACATCACGGCCCTGATTCGGTCGGGATAGCTGTTATGGAAGTAGACCGCGACGTCGTGGGCAACGTTTCGGTGCTCGACCTCCTCGCTACCGTGCCATCGGAACAGGTCCACCATCGTCGGGTCGGCGCCGTGCTCATCCCAGGTGGAATTGAGCGCGAAGTCACCCAGCACCGCCGTGTAGTGCTCGATCGCTGCGATCAGCCACAGTCGCTCACAAAGGTTGTTCAGCTGCCGCTTCGGGTCAGTGGAAGTTGTTGGCGCCAAAACCTTTTCGAACATGTACTCGACCAGTTCCAGCATCGGCGCGGGGTCGACGCCGTTGCCAACCAGAAATTCGCGGATGACCTCGTCGTGAGTGGCCGCGTGCATCGCTTCCTGGCCGATGAAACCGCGCATCTCGTCGGCGAGCTTGGGATCCTTCACGAGCGGCAGAGCCTCGTTGAACGTCTTGACGAACCAATGCTCGGCCGCGGGCAGCACGATGTTGAAAAGATTGATCATCGTCGATGCCACGGGGTGGCTCGGTATCCACTCCACTGGGATGTCGGATAGGTCGAAATGAACCTTGCGGGCCTGGATCTGTACTGGGCCCGGATCGACTTCCTCGTCGAAACGGTGCGGGCGCAACATGCCTCGGGAGTCTAGCGAAGTATGTGGGAACGCGGGTTTCAGCTAGCTGGAAACTGTCAATACGACCTGTATGGCGGGGATTGGCGACGTACTCGAATGGGCCAGGCATCAGGTGACATCGCGAGTCCCGAAGGCCGACCTTGACCAGCGCGATCCTGACTACATCCGCGAGCAGCTTCCCGGTACGTGGTTGTTGGCGTCGCTATATTTCCGCGCCGACGTGCGGGGCCTGGACCGAATTCCCGCCGAGGGGCCGGTGTTGCTGGTTGGCAACCACAGCGGCGGCAACGTGCCGCCCGACACCTTCGTGTTCACGCTGGCGTTCTGTTCGTATTTCGGGGTCGAGCGGCCGTTCTACCAACTCGCCCACAACCTCGTCGTCTCCGCGCCGCCGCTGGGCTGGCTACGCAAGTTCGGCACGGTGGCCGCCAACCACGAGAACGCGCGACTGGCGTTGGAATCCGGTGCCGCGCTGCTGGTGTATCCCGGCGGCGACTACGAGGTGTTCCGGCCGTCGTGGGAGCGGCACAAGGTCGACTTCGACGGCCGCAAGGGGTATGTGCGGCTGGCCCGCGAGGCCGGTGTGCCGATCGTGCCGATCGCCAGCGTCGGTGGCCAGGAGACCGCGTTGTTCCTCGACCGCGGTCAGTGGTTGGCCAAGCTGCTCAGGGTCGACAAGCTCGCCCGGCTCAAGAGCGTGCCGATCTCACTGGCTCTGCCATGGGGCATCAACATCAGCGACCTGGCAGGCCACATCCCGCTGCCTGCCAAGATCGTCGTCGAGGCGTTGGACCCGATCGACGTCGACGCCGATGACGACGTCGTGCACAAGAAGGTGGTTGAGAGCCTGCAGGCAGGCGTGGATCGGCTTGCCGCGGAACGGCGATTCCCGGTGATCGGCTGATGCGCGTCCAACGGCACTGCGTCATCGACGCCGACCGCGACACCGTGTGGAAGGTGGTCAGCGACCCGGACTGCTATCCGGAGTTCATGGCCAGCCTCGAACGGTGGGAGCCGGCCTCCGAAGGCCGGGTCAGGAAGGGTGCCCGCTACACGGTGCACTGGAAGATCGGCTCGGTGCCGATCGGCGGCGTGGTCGAGGTCTCCGAGTTCGATCCGGCGCGCGACCTGGCGTGGATCGGCATTTCGGGCGTCTCGTTGCGCGGGCGGTTCAGGATCCGTGACACCGGCGACGGACACACGAAGGTAGTTTTCCGGCTGGCCTACGAATCGGCAGGCAACCTGCTCGGGCTGATCGCTGACCGGGTGGCATCACGTCAGGTCGGCCGCAACATGACCGAGACGCTGAAGAACCTCAAACAGATGGTCGAAACCTAAGCAGGCGGCGGCGCGACCGGGCCCGGTGCGCCCTGAATCGGCACCACCGGGGTGGGCGTCACCGTGGTGATGCCGTTGGAGCCGACAGTCGGACCACCGGAGGGGCCCATATTCGCGATGAGGTCGGCGGCCGCCTGGCTGCAGTCCAGCATCAGCAGCATCCGGCCACCTGCGGTGATCTTCTGCTGATCGACCAGGCACTGCGCCTGCGGCAGCACGCTGCCGAACGAGCCGCCAAAGTACGCCTTGACGCCCTGGCCCTTCAGCACCTGGAGTGCCTTGTTGTACGGCTCGCCGACCACGTTGAGTCCGCTCCCGTCGGCCTGTGGCTGCGAAATGGCCACACCAGCGCCGATCAGAGCGGCCGCGCCGGCGGTGAGAACGCCACCGCTGAGCACAACGATCTTTTTCACGTCATCTCTCCTAGGTCGGTGCTGTGCGAACATATCGCAGCGGTGACAATTGTGAAACCGGAGTCAACCGCCAGATCGTTACACAGGCGGGTGCACGATCCGATTCATCGCCTCGGCGAGCGCAGCCGCCCGCGGGTCGGTAAACACCTCTTCTAAATGCAGTTTTCTGCCGTCGGGCCCGCTCAACGGCACCCGCCAGTTCGGGTATTCGTCGGTGGTGCCGGGCTGGTTCTGGGTGCGCAGATCGCCGACCGCGTCGGCGAGCGACAGCGCCAACAGCTTGGACGGGGTGCGACCGAGATATCTATAGAGCGCCAGCACGACCTCGTCGACGCTTGTGTCGTCGCCGAGCAGCCCCACCCGGCGCAGCTCGGCCAGCCAGGCTGCCTGTTGGGCCCGGTCACCAGCCAGTTCCTCGTCGGCCGGACGGGTCAGCAGGCTGAGCTTTTCGCGCAGCCGCACATGCTCACCCGCCAGGTACCCGGCCGTCGGCGGCAGGTCGTGGGTGGTCACTGACGACAGGCAGTACTCCCGCCACTTCTCGCTGCGCAGCGGTCCGCCGTCGCCGTCGGTTTCGAACCATAGGATCGATGTGCCGAACAGGCCGCGTTCGCGCAGGTAGTCGCGCACCCAGGGCTCGACGGTGCCAAGGTCCTCGCCGACAACGACGGCGCCGGCGCGGTGCGCCTCCAGCGCGACGATGCCGATCATCGCCTCATGGTCGTAGCGCACGTACGTGCCCTCGATCGGAGGGGCGCCCTTGGGGATCCACCACAGCCGGAACAACCCGATGATGTGGTCGATGCGGACGCCGCCCGCATGCCGCAGCACCGCGTTGACGAGGGCGCGAAACGGCTCATATGCCAGGTCTACCAATTGATCGGGCCGCCACGGCGGCTGCGACCAATCCTGGCCGAGCTGGTTGAACTCGTCGGGTGGCGCGCCCGCGGAGACGCCGAGTGCCAGTGCATCCTGCAAAGCCCACGCGTCTGCGCCGTTGGGATCCACGCCGACCGCGAGATCGTGCATGATGCCGAGTTCCATGCCCGCCTGAACGGCTGTGGTCTGTGCGGCGGTGAGCTGGTCGTCGAGCTGCCACTGCAGCCAGCGGTGAAAGTCGACGGCGTCGGCGTGCTCGACGGCGAACTCGGCGACCGCCGGGCTGGACGGATGCTGCATCTCCTCGGGCCACTGGTGCCAGTCGCCGCCGTACTCCTCGGCGAGCGCACACCATGTGGCGAAGTCGTCGAGGCTATGGCCTTCGCGCTCGCGGTAGGCGGTGTATGCGAACTCCCGCCCGGCCGACCGCTCGGCGAGGTACACGCTTTCCAGCGCAGAGCGTTTGGCCTTCCATGCGGTGTCCCGGTCGATCCGCTTGGCGCGGTCGGCGCGGGCCTGTATCTCCTTGTGCGTCTTGCGGAGGGTGCCTCGCGGTCGGGCATAGGCGAATTCGGGTATCGCCTCGGGTCGTAGATACAGCGGGTTGACGAACCGGCGCGACGTTGGTAGATAGGGCGACGGCTCCATCGGCGCTGTCGGTGCGGCCGCGTGCAGCGGATTGACCAGAACAAAACCCGCACCGTGCTGGGCGGCCGACCACACGGCGAGGTCGGTCAGATCGGTCAAATCGCCGATGCCCCAAGATCGTTGCGAGCGCACACTGTAGAGCTGGGTGGCCAGACCCCATGCCCGGCTCGGGCCTAACCTGGCGGGCAATTCCAGCGACGTGGGCGAGATGATCACCAGCGTGCTGGTGTCGAGCGAGCCGACCTGAAGATGCAGTTGGTGATAGCCCATAGGGAGGTCGCCGGGCAATTCGAAGGTGGCTTCGCCGACCAATCGATCGCCGAGATCATAAGGCGCCCTGTTATTTTCAAGCTGCCGCAAACCGGTGCGCACGCTACCGTCCTCCAGCCGGATCCACAGACCCGCGGGATCGCCGTGCGTGACGTGCACCCAGAACGACGACGCAACGCCGAACCGGCCGATGATCGCCGGCGGCAGCGAGCGTGCCCAGTAGTCGCGGTCGTGTTCGAGAAGTGCGGCTATGCGCTCAGCCTCGGTGGCGGCGGGCACGCCGAGGGCGTCGAGCACGGCGATCAGCGTCGAGGATGCGCACGTTGCGCGCCTGCCGGTCCAGTCGTCGTATTCGGTTGCGACGCCGTTGCGGCGCGCCAACTCGACGAGCGAGGCCGGCAGATCAGTCATTCCGGCCATCTTGCCTGTTATCAGTCGACATCGCGGATCAACAAGTCGTCCCAGGTGTCCCGGCGGACAACGAGCCGGGCATTCCCGTTGCGGGCGAAGACAACCGGGATCCGGCGCGCGCCGTTGTACTGATTGGACATGGTGTAGCAGTAGGCACCGGTGACCGGCACCGCGAGCAGGTCGCCGATCGCGGGTTCGGCCAGCGCGACGCCGTCGACGAGTTGGTCGCCGGACTCGCAATGCCTGCCGACAACGCTGACCATCTCGCCGCCGCCGACCCGGTTGACAATCGTCGCCTCGAACCGCTGCCCGGTCAGCGACACCTCGAGGTTGTCGGCCATCCCGCCGTCCACCGCCACGTGGGTGAGGACGCCGCGCTTGATCGTCGTGATGCGGTACACCGTGCATGCGCTGTCGGCGACCATGCTGCGGCCCGGCTCGACGATGATGCGCGCACCGTCGGGCAGCAGCGCCCGGGCCTGGGTCACCATCGCGTCGGCATACTCGTCGAGGCTGGGCGGGTGCTCGTCGTAGGTGTAGCGCACGCCGAGGCCGCCGCCGAGGTCGTAGACGTCGAAGGTGCCGAGCTTCGCGATGGGTTCGACTGCCTGCGCGAGCTGTTCGACGTTGAGCAGTTGCGATCCGACGTGAGTGTGCACGCCGTCGAGCCGCAACTTGGCACTGCGCTCGATCCGGGTGATCGCGTCACGGGCGTCGTCGGGCAGCAAGCCGAATTTCGAGCCTGCGTGGCCTGTCGCCTGCGAGGCGTGGGTGGCCGCATCGACGCCGGGGATGACGCGGACTAGGCAGGGCTGCGGGCGGCCGCGTGGCACGATGCGTTCGAGCCGGTCGATGTCGTCGAAGTTGTCGACCACGACCAGGCCGACGCCATTCGCGATAGCCATGACCAGCTCTTCGTCGGTCTTGGCGTTGCCGTGCAGCACCAGCTTCGCCGGATCGGCGCCTGCCTTGAGCGCGGTGAGGATCTCGCCGCCGCCCGCCACGTCGAGATGCAGGCCCTCTGCTACCATGACCCGCTGAACGGCCGTGCACGGGAACGACTTTGACGCAAACGCTACGTCGCAGCGCGGCCATCGCCCGCGAAACGCGGCGAGGTAGTCGCGGGCCCGCTGACGCAGGGCGTTCTCGGAGACGACGATGGCCGGTGTGCCGAACTTCTCGGCCACGTCGTTGAGTCGGCAGCCTCCGATCATCAGGGTGCCGTCGTCGGCGAGCTCGGTTGCGGGCGGGAAGAGGCCGAGCAACTCGTCGGTTGTCACGTCGGAGTGGATCGTCACAGCCTCAGCGTGCCACTCGGTCGTCGAGCGTGAACTCACTGCGAAAAAGTTCGTGAAATCTCGCAGTGGCCGCACATTCGGCGGCTTGCTACTCTGTCTGTAATGATCCCTACAGATACTCGACCGACGAAGAAGCAGCAGCAGGGCGAGCAGTCCCGCGAGCTGATCCTCGACGCCACCGAACGGCTGATGGCCACCCGCGGATACGCCGCCACTTCGATCAGCGACATCCGCAAGGCGTGCGGGCTGCCGCCCAGTTCCATTTACTGGCATTTCGGCTCCAAGGAAGGCGTGCTCGCGGCGGTGATGGAACGCGGCGCCGACCGGTTCTTCGCCGCGATCCCGACGTCGGAAGACGCCGACGAGCAGCTGGCCGTGCTGTCGAGGTTGCAAGCGCAGCACCCGGACTTCCTGCGGCTGTTCTACATGCTGTCGCTGGAGCGCAGCGATGATCCGGCGGTCGCGGCGGTGGTGCGCCGCGTGCGCGACACCGCGATCGGGCGGTTTCGCAGCGCGATCACCCAGCTGCTGCCCGCCGACGCGCCGCCGTCGAAGGCCGACCGTGTCGTCACCGAACTCACCGCGCTCGCCGTCGCACTCTCGGACGGGGTGTTCTTCGCCGACCACCTCGAACCCGATACCGATGTCGAGCGAATGTACCGGCGCCTGTCTTTAGCCATTACCGCGCTCATTCCGATTCTGTTGAAGGAGAAGTAAACATGAGGGCAGCGATCATCACCGGAGCCAGCTCGGGGCTCGGCCTCGAGTGCGCACGAGCGCTGCTGCGCAGCGACCCGTCCTGGCACCTCGTCCTCCCGGTCCGCGATGCAGGTCGTGGCGCCGAAGCGGTTACGCAATTGGGCCAACCGCAGCGATGCACCGTGATGCCGATGGACCTAGCGTCGTTGGCCTCGGTGCGTGCGTTCGTGGACGACGTCCGCGCCGCCGGCCTTCCGCCACTGCAGGCGATCGTGTGCAACGCAGGCGTCCAGGTGTCGAGCACCGAGTGGACGGAGGACGGCGTCGAGATGACGTTCGGCGTCAGCCATCTCGGCCATTTCAGGCTGGTGCAGGGCCTTCTCGACGAGCTGACACACCCGGCGCGGATCGTCGTCGTCAGCAGCGGCACCCACGACCCGACCAAGCACACCGGCATGCCCGACCCGAGTTACACCTCGGCCGCCTACCTCGCGCATCCCCGCGCCGACGAGTCTGGAAACGGCCGCCGTCGCTACACCACCTCCAAGCTGTGCAACCTGCTCTTCACCTACGAGCTCGACCGCCGGCTCGGCCAGGGCCTCACGGTCAATGCGTTCGACCCCGGGCTGATGCCGGGCTCGGGGCTGGCCCGCGACTACCCGCCGCTGCAGCGGCTCGCATGGCGTTATCTGCTGCCCGCGCTGCGGGTGTTGCCCGGTGTCCACAGCACCCGCACCTCCGGCCGCAATCTGGCCGCGCTGGCGAATGACCCCCGGTTCAACGGTGTCAGCGGTGAGTACTTCGACGGGCTGCGGCCGATCCGGTCGTCGGCGGACTCCTACGACCGCGGCAAGGCGCTCGATCTCTGGGAAACCAGCGAACGGCTGCTCACGCAGGTGGGCTAGAGGGCGTTGAACAGCAGAAGCAACGTCGCGAAGCCCGCAGTGGCCCATCCGAGCAGAAGGACTTCGATCCTGGGTGTGACGGTCATCCGGCTCGCCCGTCGGTGACCGAGCCAAACGGCCAGTAACGCAAGCAGTGCCCCCACAACCACCAGTACGGTCCGCTCCGCCGTGAGCGGACCGCGGCCCAACAGCGGGATGGCGCCGACGGCAAGGAAGGCGAATGCGTTGCGCTCCCAGGACAATTGGGTTCGCTCTGCTTGCAGACCCGGCTTCTCCGAAGGATTCATGGCGTCTTCTGTCTACGGCTGGACGGAGATCACGACGATCAAAGCGATGGCCACGGCGACGACGACGCAGCCGAGCAGCACCGGCATCCACGATCTGGGCAGTTCCACACCCCGGCGCATCGCGATTTGCACGTTCTGCCAACGCCGAACCGCCAGCACCGCCAGCACCCCACCTGCCACCGTCAGCACGGTCCCGAGTCCGTGTCGGATACCTGGAATGGAAAGGGCGGGGACAAGTTGGACAACCGCGACGCCGCCGGCAAGCAGAGCGAGCGCGGTGCGGATCCAGGCCAAGAATGTCCGCTCGTTGGCAAGCGTGAAGCGATAATCCAGCTCTCGCGTGTCCTCGCTCGACTTCATGTGCCCACACACTAGAACGGCCGGATGGCCACCGTCGGTAATGTCCGATACGTGGCGCAGGACAGGCGGGCGCGGATCGCGACCGCGGCGCTGTTCCTAACCAACGGGGCGATCTTCGCCAACCTGCTGCCGCGCTATCCCGAGATCAAGGCCGACCTACACCTGTCCAACGCGGTCTACGGCGCGGCGATCGCCGCGTTCTCCGGTGGAGCGCTGGTGGCCGGGCTTGCCGCCGCGACGCTGATCCGGCGATACCACTCGCCACGAGTAGCGGTGGTCGGCACGATCGGCATCGCGGTGTTCGTCGTCGTCGCCGGCCTGGCGACCACGCCGCTGGTGCTGGCCGCCGCGCTGTTCGTCGCAGGCGCCTCGGACGCGGTCACCGATGTTGCGCAGAACGCGCACGGCCTTCGGGTGCAGCGCAACTACGGCCGATCGATCATCAACTCGTTTCACGCGGTGTGGGCGGTCGGCGCGATAGTGGGCGGTTTGATGGGTGCGGCGGCGATCGCATTTCACATTTCCCGCACAACGCATTTGACGATCGCGGCAGTGGTCTTCAGCGCCGTCGTCGTGATCGCCTACCCGTATCTGTTGGGTGGCCCCGACCATGACGACCACCCGTCGGCGCGCACTTCTGGCGAGGGAGGCGCGGGCATCGCCGTGTATGCGACTCTGCTCGCGCTGGTGGTCATCTCGATCGCAGGGGCGACGGTCGAGGACGCCGGAAGCTCATGGGCCACCCTTTATTTGCGCGATTCCCTCGGCGCACCGGGACCGGTCGCGGCGTTCGGCTACGTCGCGCTTGTCGGTTTCATGTTTGTTGGCCGGCTGGTCGGCGACCGGCTCGTCGACCGGTTCGGTGAGCGCGCGGTGGTGCGGACCGGCGGGTTCATCGCTGCCGCCGGAATGGGCTGTGCGCTGGCGTTTCCCAGTGTCCCCGGCACGATCGCCGGGTTTGCGGCCGCGGGTCTTGGCGTCGCCACGCTGATACCGGCCGCCATGCACGGAGCGGATCAGCTGCCGGGCTTGCGCCCGGGCACCGGGCTGACGGTGTTGACATGGCTTATGCGGGTCGGCTTCTTCGGCGCGCCGCTGATTGTCGGGGTTGTCGCCGACGCGACGAGCCTCCGGGTCGGGCTGCTGTCCGTACCGGTTGCCGGATTGACGGCGGTGGCGCTGGCAGGCGCGCTCAGTGCACGGCGCCGGCCATCTCGATCGTGAGCACGCCTGCCACGATCAGCGCGATGCCGAGCGCCATCACCCAGGTGAGCGGTTCGTGGAACAGGAATCGGGCGACGACGGCGACCATGGCGACACCGCACGCGGTCCAGATGCCGTAGGCGATGCCGACCTGCATGCCCAACGACAGCGACAACCACAGCAGATAGAACGACGTGAGGTAGCCCGCGACCACCGGCGCGATCCACGCCTTCCGGCGGAAACCGTCGGAGGCGCGCAGCGACAACGTCGCGACGACCTCGATCAGAATCGCGCCCGCAAGCGCCCACCACATCACGGCTCGTTCGCAGCCGGCGGCCGCGATCCGAACTCGACGAGCAGCACGCCCGCGATGATCAGCCCAATTCCCGCAGCGATGGGCCAGGTGAACGCGTCCCCGAATATTGCGGCGGCCAGCACAGCGGTGGCCGCGGTGCCCGACGCACCCCAGATGCCGTATGCAACGCCAACCGGCATGCCCGCCCGCAGAACCATCGTCAGCAGGACGAATGAGCCGGCATACCCTGCCACTACGAGCAAAAGCCACGCCGAGTGGTCTTGGGACGCGCGCAAAGACAGCGTTGCCGCAACCTCGACCGCGATGGCCGCGAAGAGCAGCGCCCAGGTCCGCACGCCACCAAACTATCCGACAGCGCGTTCCACCATTGGCGTCAGCACCTCGTGTGCGAACCGCCGCAGCTCGGCGTCGTCGGAGAAGTTCGGATCGACGGGCGGTATAGAGATGTAGGTGGAGAACAACCGGGCGAACACATCGGCCACCCAACGCACTTGCTGCGACGGAGTATCGGGCGCCTCGCCGTGAATGTAGTTGGCGATGAACGCCGATCCCATCGTCAGCAGTTCGACGGAGTCGGCGATCGGCGCAGGCTCGAGCGCTCCGGCGCGGCGCAGCATCGGATGTTCCCTGGCGAACCTGACCGCGGCGATGAACGCCTCCGCCACGCCCTCATGCGGATCCTCTGCGGCGTCGATGGCGTCGGCAACCGCGGCGAGGAAGCGCTGAGTTTCGCGTCGCACCAGCGCCTCGACCAGGTCGTCGCGGCGGGGGTAGCGGCGGTAGGCCGTCATCCGGGATATGCCGGCCCGGCGGACGACATCTTCGACCGTAATCCGTTGCAGCCCAACGGCCGCCGCTTCGTTCAGGGCGGCGTCCAGGATGCGCTGACTGGTGCGGTCGGCGGCTTCGTCGACGTTGCCGCCTGCGGTCGCGCCGCCGACCACCTCGATCAGCTGGGCGTCGATCACAGCGCTGCGGCTTTCGGCACTGCGGCGCCTTCGGCTCGCGCGCGGGCGAGTTGGACGTAGTGCGGGAGCCCGAACGCCCACCGCAGCCTGCGCGCATCAAAAAGCAGGGCCGGCCCGATGAGGGAACGTATCAGCGTGCACGGACGGTCGTAGCCGATCAGCTCCTGTGCCCACTTCGGCGCCCGGCTCATGCCTGCGTAAATGGCGAACCGGTGCAGCCGGCGGTCGAGATGCTCGGGGAGATTCGGGAAGAACGGCGTCGTCATCAGGAAGTCGACGAACTCGCGCGTCTGCGCATTCACGCTCAGCCTGGACCGCATGCTCTCGACATAGTCGTCGAGCTCGGCGACGGTCGTCGGCACCCAGTCGGCGCCGCTCATCCGACCGATCACCGCCTGCTCGGCCAGGTAGCGGTCCTGTTCGTCTTGTGACAGAGGCCTTTTCGTGTGCTCGAAGGCCCGCATGATCATCCACGGAATGCAGGTGTGCACCCACGCGAGCAGCTCGGGATCCAGCGCGCGATACGGCACTCCGTCGGGGCGCGTGCCGTTGACAAAAGAATGCACGTGCTTGACGCGTTCGATGATGCCGGTGGCCGCCTCGGTATTGCCGAAGGTCGTGGTCAGCACGTAACCCAGCGTGGCGCGAGCCCGCTGGAACGGGTCCTCTCGGTAGTTCGACAGATCCTGCACACCGGCGATGACGGAGGGATGCAGGATCTCCAGCACGATCGCGGGCAGACCCGCGTGAGAGACCGACGCCAGGTCGGCGTTGACCTCCCACGAGACACTGCCCGGCCCGATCAGACCGGGATCACCTGGGGGACCGCCGTAGACCCGCGGGTCGTCGTGGCGGCCCGCGCCCTTCTCGAACTCGGCGACGATTCGGCGGCGCAGCGTGTCCATGACGACGACTTCCTTGGTAGAAATGTGACACATGCCTAATCATCTATACCATACGTCGTCGCAGTCGTCGCCGACAACGGTGTGTCTGCGGTTTGCTGTTCGCTGACGACGAAGGGGCTGATCAGAAGAGTTGTCGGTGCGCCGCCGTGGCGGGTTTCTCCGATGAGGAGCGCGCCGCGACGCGGGGGCAACCGGTGACGGTGGAGGCCGAAACGTTACTCCACGGGGGCCGCTAGCTGCGGAAAACAGCGACCTGCCCGTACGATCATGTGCGATGGCAGGCGCAGGTGGGGTGGTCGACACTGTTTACGGGCCGGTCCGTGGCAGCGACGCCGGCCTGGTCAAGGTGTGGCGAGGGCTGCGGTATGCCGCCGTTCCGACCGGCGACCGGCGATGGCGTGCGCCCGAACCTCCCGAGCCGTGGAGCGAGGTCGCCGATGCGACGTCCTACGGTCCGGTCTGCCCGCAGCCGGTGGAGCCGCGGATACCCATCGACCTCGGTGCGCCGCAAGGCGACGACTGCCTGAGTCTCAACGTCTGGGCACCATCGGATACCGCTGCGGGAGACCGGAAACCCGTGATGGTGTGGATTCACGGCGGCGCGTACATCTTCGGT
>JAVRPX010000537.1:0-3160 GCA_032161985.1 Mycobacterium sp. | reverse complement strand
GGCTCAGCCCCACCTCCGCGGCGTCGAAGCGCAGTTGGCTGGTGTCCACAGCTCCGGGCGCGACGGCATTGACGCGCACGTGTGGCGCCAGCTCCAGGGCCAGGCTCTTGGTCAACCCGAGGAGGCCGGCCTTGCTCGCGGCGTATGCGCTCGCGTTCGCACCACCAGCAGTCGCGATCCGACTGCTCATATTGACGATGCAGCCGCGGCTTTGCCGCAGGTGACGTGCTGCCGCCTTCGACAGGAAGAACGGCCCCGACAGGTTCACATCGAGGATGCGCCACCAGGCCACGGGGTCGTGCTTGTCGATCGGGTGCAACTCCATGGTCGCTGCGTTGTTCACAAGCACATCGATACGCGAGTAACGCGCCGCGACACGAGCGATCAGATCGTCGCAGTCCCGCTCGCTGGCGACGTCGGCCTGCCAGTCACCGTCGTTCAATGTCGCCCCGACGACCTCGAAGCCGTCCCTTTCCAACGTGTCGACAATCACGGCGCCAATGCCGCCGTCGGCGCCCGTGACGACGGCGACTCTTCGACTCGAGGTGCTCATTGAATGACCGCTCCGCCGTTGGGCGAGAGCACTTGACCGGTGGTCCAGCGTGCCTTGACCAAGTACATGACTGCGTCCGCCACCTCCGTCGGGGTGCCAAGTCGGCGCAAGGGGAGCGCCTCGAAGAATTCAGCGGTGCGATGATGCGGGCTCAATAGCGGCGTGTCGATCGGGCCCGGGGCCACGCAGTTCGCGGTGATCCCGAGGGGAGCGAGCTCGTGCGCGAGTGACTTGGTAAGGCCGATGAGCGCAGCCTTCGCGCTGACGTAGTGCGCGCGCTCGGCCGAACCCGACAGGGCAAGTTCGCTCGCGATCGTCACGATCGCAGCGTCCGAGACCAGCGACATCGACGGGATGGCCGTGCGGATCACGTTGAAGGCGCCGCCGAGGTGCACAGCGAGCATTCGATCCCACTGCGACGCCGTCAACGCGTCGATGGGGCTGACCTCAGAGAAGCCTGCGCCACACACGACAACGGACACCGGACCGAAGGTGCGCTCGATCTCGATGAACATGTCCTCGACCGCGGTCAGATCAGCCACATCGGCCTCGATCGCAGCACCGTCGATCGTGCTGGCGAGCAGCGCCGCGTCGCCCGCGGTATCCAGGTGATTGACCACGACGGCGTATCCGAGGTCAGCCAGTCCACGGCACGTTGCACCGCCGATTGCGCCAGCCCCACCAGTCACCAACGCCACCGGACGCCGCCCAGACCCGCCCGTCGAGCGCTGCTCGGCGAGTGGCGCCGCTGCCGGCATCAGCCCACCCTGGCCAGGAAGTCACGCGTGCGCTGCTCGCGCGGGTTGCCGAGTACCTCGGCGGGTGAACCCTGCTCGAGGATCACCCCACCGTCCATGAAGATCACCCGATCGGCGACCTCTCTGGCGAATCCCATCTCGTGGGTGACCACGACCATGGTCATCCCGTCGTCGGCCAACTTCTTCATCACGGCGAGTACCTCGCCGACCAACTCCGGATCCAGTGCACTCGTGGGCTCGTCGAACAACATCAGCCGGGGATGCATTGCCAGTGCCCGCGCAATCGCGACCCGCTGCTGTTGACCACCCGACAACTGAGCCGGGTACGCATCCTGACGATCGGACAGTCCGACGCGTTCGAGAAGCTCACAGGCGCGCGCCGTGCCCTCGGCCTTGCTCAGCCCGCGTACCCGCATAGGCGCCATCCGCACGTTCTCCAACGCGGTCATGTGCGGGAACAGGTTGAATCGCTGGAACACCATGCCGATGTTGGAACGCTGCCCGGCAATGCGTTTCGCAGACAGTTCGACCAGATGCTTCGACGTCTCGGCATACCCCATGAGCGTCCCGTCGACGACGATCCGTCCACTGGAGACCGACTCCAAGTGGTTGATGCACCGCAGGAGTGTGGTCTTGCCTGAGCCGGACGCGCCGATCAGGCACACGACTTCCCCGGCAGCGACAGTGAGATCCACGCCCTTCAAGACCTCGACCGAACCGAAAGATTTGCGCACGGCCCGAAGTTCGACCATCGATGTCGTTGTCATCGTCATGACGTCACACGGCGCCGCGGGTTGAACAGCGACATGATGCCGACCGACCGTGCGCCGCGGTCCAGTGCGAAGCCGCGACCGAAATGCCGCTCCACGAAGTACTGGCCGATGCTGAACAGGGTTGTGCAGACCAGGTACCAGATGCTGGCCACCACCAACAGCTCCAGGGTGTCGTAGTTGACGCTGTAGATGCCTTGCGCCGTGCCCAGCAGTTCGCTGTAGGAGATGATGCTGACGAGCGATGTGGTCTTGAGACAGGTAATCAACTCGTTGCCCGCCGGCGGGATAATCGCGCGCATCGCCTGCGGCATGACGACCCGATACATGATGCCGCGGGTTCGCAGCCCAAGAGCCGCCGCGGCCTCGCTCTGCCCCCGATCGACCGAGATGATCCCTGCCCGGATTATCTCACTGAGATAGGCGGCCTCGTTCAGCGCGAGTCCCAGCAAGGCTGCGACGAATGGCGTGATCAAGACGTTCGTACTGGCCGACCAATCGATGCTTGTTCCTGGAACGGAGATACCGATGCGCGGTATCACCAGGGCCAGATTGAACCAGATGATCAGCTGTACGAGCACAGGCGTGCCCCGGAACATCCACGCGTAGAAGAACGCCACGCTACGCAGCGCCACACTCGAACTGGTCCGGGCCAGAGCGATCAGCAGCCCCAGCAACGATCCGATCGCCATCGCCAGGACAGTCAGCACAATCGTCCGCCGGACACCGTCAAGTATTGACGGATTGAACATGTACTGACGGATCACGGCGAAGTTGAGCTTGCTGTTCATCACGAGTCGCACAGCAAGCACTGCGAGAAGGGCGATGATCACCAGACCGAGCACGAGACGCACCGTCTTGGCCCGTGAGCGTCGAACGGTCAGCGTCGGTTCGTCTACTCGAGAGGCCTGCTGCACCGGCGCGTCACCGATCGTCGGGTCTGACGTCATAGTGAGCTCAGTTGGTGATCGTGGCGTCGTTGATGCTCGCCGTGGTCAACGAGATGCTCTGCAGCCCCCATTTGTCGAGAATCTTGCCGTAGGTTCCGTCGGCAATAATCGCCTTGAGACCCGCCTGCA
>JAVRPX010000536.1:0-5465 GCA_032161985.1 Mycobacterium sp. | reverse complement strand
CCGGAATCGCGCCCGATTCGTTCTACGAACTCGACGGCGACGGTAACCGGCAACGCGCGCATTACGACGGCCTGCCAGTCGGTTTCATCGCCGACGCGATCTCCACCCTCGGAGCACAAGTGGTCGACGGGTATCAGACCTACCACGTGATGAACCCCTACGACGATGGCATCGGACTCGACGAGTACGTCGACTGGCTCATCGACGCCGGCTATCCGATCCAACGCATTCCCGGCTACGACGGCTGGCTGCAACGGTTCGACACGGCATTGCGTGCGCTGCCGGACAAGCAACGCCAGGCCTCACTCCTGCCGCTGATGCACAATTACCAGCGACCCGAGAAGCCGATCCGCGGATCGATGGCGCCCACCGATCGGTTCCGCGCAGCGGTGCAGAACGCGAAAATCAGCCCGGACAAAGACATCCCACACGTCACGACGCCGGTCATCGTCAAGTACATCACCGACCTGCAGCTGCTCGGACTGTTATAGGGCGACCGGCAGCACGCTGTCTCCCGGCACCTGGAGCCCGAACGGGGGCTGATCGCCGACGCGCCAAGTGCCCGCTTGCAGGCTTCGGCCCGCCGCCCGAGCCCTTTGCAGGGCACGCCGCGCCACAGTCATCTGTTGAGTCTCCCAGGCCCTTAGCCGATCTGGGATGTGCCGTGCTGTGACGCCAAGCAGCGCGGTCCCCAGTTGCCAGGCGTCGTCGGCGGCCTTCGCGGTGCCCACTCCGATGTGTGGCCGCAGCGCGAATGCCGCGTCGCCGATCAGGCAGCTCCGTCCGAACGCCATCCGAGGCACCTCTAGGTCGACGATTACCTGGATGAATGGGTTAGCGGTTCGTCGGACAAGTTCGGTGAGCGGTGCCGGAAGTTCGGCATCCGCGACCGAATGCAGCTGTTCTATGTGGCAGCTCTGGACCGATCCGGGCGGCACAGTCAGCTCGGCAGTGAAGCCGTTGCGGTCGGTAAGCAAGTCAGTGAGACGGTCTCCAGGCGCGATGTTCTGATACCAAAGCCAATTGAACGACATCGATCCATCTTTGCCCGGAATCGGATAGGTGAGCAGGTGGCCGCTCGGGAGGATTCGGTAGGTGAACGCGTCCAGCAGGGTGCTTGCCGTGTGGTCGCTGAGTTCGGCACTGTCGATGGTGCCACGCCAGGTCACGTATCCCGCGTAGCGGGGTCGGGCCTCTGGCACCATGATTCGGCGTCCCGTGGAACGAACGCCGTCGGCGCACACGACGAGATCGGTTGTGAAAGTCCGACCGTCGGACAGTGACAGTATGGCTGCATCGCCCCGGTTGTCCAGGTGCGCAAGCTCATTGGACAGGTGGTAGCGCTCCGTACCGAAGGCGTCCAGCAACCCGCTATACAGTTCGAAGTACGATCCGAACCGGTATGCGCAGGGTTGCTCGTCATAGATCGAGCCGTCAGTCCCCAGATACCGAACACTGTGGGCCGGCAAACCGATATCGCCGATCGGTTTGCCAACCCGTTCCACAAGATAGCGGACCGTGGTCGGGTGCATGACGATGCCGGTCCCGCGCCCCTCCAACGGATTCGGACTACGTTCCAGAATGTCCACGTCCCAGCCCTGGTCTCGGAGAACCAGAGCTGCGGTGAGTCCGCCGAGGGATCCCCCGATCACAATGGCCCGCGTCATATGGCGCTCTCGCCGGTAAGAGCCCTTGGCGCGAACGCGGAAGACGGGACGGCGGCCATGCCTGCCAGGATCGCCGTTCTTGCGGCGGTTGTCATTGGCGCTGCCCGCAATTGCCACTCGTCGCCAGCACTACCACGTCATACCCACTAGCCGGGAATTCCCTGATGCGCCAATCGAATTGCGGAGCACAGCGCTGCATCGGCGTAGGCTGTTGGCGTGCAGCCACAGGCAGATCTCTACACTGACCGGTCGCGCGCGGACTCGTTTGGCGCCGCCGCGCGACTCTATGATTCGCGTAGGCCACGCTATCCCAGCCAGCTGATCGCTGACCTCCTCTCGCGGGGGGCTCAGCGGGTGCTCGATGTTGGCGCCGGTACCGGGATCGCTTCCCGACAACTCCTCGACAAAGGGGCCGATGTCCTTGCGGTTGAGCCGGATCCGCGAATGGCGGGAATCGCGATGGAAAAGGGAATACCCGTCGAGATGGGCACGTTCGAGAATTGGGACCCGGCGAACCGCAACTTCGACCTGATCGTGTTCGGGCAATCCTTCCATTGGGTGAATCCCTCGGTCGCGTTGCCGAAGATTGATGCGTTGCTGTCCACTGGCGGCCAGCTTGCGTTGATGTGGAATCGTCTGATCCCGACGGAACCCACGGACGGCGACCTCGCCGAAATATACCGGGACTACATGGATCCGGGTTTGTCCCTTATCGGCGGCTCGTCAATCGGTGTCTCCGAGGCCGACGGCAACATCGACCGCCTGACCGCCCCAATCACCGCCGCCGGGTTCACAGTTGAGGAGCACACGTACCCGCGCGACGAGCACTATTCCGCAGAGCGTTGGCTCGACCTCGTGTTCACCTATTCGAGCCACCTCATCCTCGCTGCCGACAAGGCGGCCGAGCTACGAGCCAGGCTTGCAGAGCGCATCGGTCCACGAGGCGTCTCGGTGGGCGGAGATACCTTGTTGATCCTTGCTACGCGCACCCGGGAATCGGGTTGATCCAGAAGCGGTCGGTGTGCGTGGTGATCGTCGGCGGCGGCGTTGGGGGCTATCGGCGGCGCTGGCCCTGCGGTCGGCCGGAGCCGACGTGAGGGTGTACGAGCAGGCCGCCGAAATCGGCGAGGTCGGCGCCGGAGTCGGGCTGCGTGCTACCAGGTAGCCGGTAGTTCTCGACACCGACCAGCCAGAAACGCGGATGGCGGCTGACCTTGATGACATCCGCCTTCGCAACCTCCAATCTCAATTGGTACGAGTCGCACATCGAAGTGAGACCCGCCGCAAGCGCAGATGTCCTTCAGCCAGAAGAGCGAACACACGTCCCACGTGAAAGTCGTTGTACTACGGAGGGGTTCATGACCGGAATCGTCGTTCTCATCTTCATGGGGCTCCTCGTCGGCGGCATCTGGCAGACCATCAGCAAATCCGCAGCCAATGAAAGGCTCGAGTGCTCCGTGTGCGGCACCACCAAGCGGACACTCCAGTGGATGAGAAGCTGGGAGGCCTGGTACTGCTGGCCGTGCAAAGAGCAAAGCATCCACGCCATTCTGAATACCCTCATCGGCGAACACGCGTGACCTCGAGCGAGCCGAGTGCGCTGCCCGACGACATGCGGGCCTGGGTGCTGGGCGATCCCGGCCTGCTCAGCCTGGTGGACAAGCCGATCCCTATGCCGGGACGCGCCGAGGTCTTGGTGCGCATCGACGCCGTGGGGATCTGCGCGACAGACCTGGAGATCATCGGCCACGGCGCGCCGGCGATGATCGGCGGCGGCGAACCGTTCAACAAGATGTTTACCCCGGGTCATGAATACATGGGCACCGTGGCGGCGCTCGGACCGGGCGTGGACGAGTACCGCATCGGCCAGCGCGTCACCGTGGAGGTCCATGCCGGCTGCGGGCAGTGCAAGCGCTGTCGCGAGGGCATGTACACCGCCTGCCTCAACTACGGCCTGAACTACGGTGACGTCGACAAGGGCCATCGCGCCAATGGATTCACCACCGATGGTGGATTCGCCGAATATGCCGTCAACAACATCAACACTCTGATACCCGTCCCCGACACCATGTCGGACGCCGAGGCGACGCTGGTGGTGACGGCGGGCACTGCGATGTACGGGCTGACCGAACTCGGCGGGCTGGTGGCGGGAGAAGGTGTGGCCGTGGTGGGGCCGGGGCCGATCGGATTGCTCGGCGTCGCCGTGGCCAAGGCGCTGGGGGCATCGCCGGTTGTTCTCACCGGAACCCGGGACAACCGCTTGCAGATCGGCCGCGCGTTGGGCGCGGATCACGTGATCAACGTGCGCAGCGAGGATGCCGTGGAGGCGGTGCGCCATATCACCGGCGGGAAGGGAGTGGATTACGTGCTGGAGTGCTCAGGCGCACCCGATGCCGTGAACCAGGCAGCGCGCATGCTGAACCGCGGTGGCCGCCTCTGCCTTGCCGCCTTCCCGCACGAGCCGACGTCGATCAACGTCGCCTACATCGTGCGCAACAACATCTACCTCTATGGCATCCGCGGCGAGGGAAAAAGCGCCGCGCACCGCGCCGAGGCGTTGATGTCGCAGAAACGCTTCGATGCCACGAAGATCCACACGCACACATTCACCCTCGACGATCTGCCGACGGCCCTGCGCTACGCCGGCGAACACATCGATGATGCGATCAAGGTGGTGGTGACGACGCGCAACACCGAGTTGGCCCGGGCAGCCGTGCCCGCAGAGGACAAATCAATTCACAGAATCACCGCTGGAAGCTAACAGGTGGCCACAGATTCCAGCTGGCATGCTCGATTTCTAACTGTCGCAGTTTGACAATCCTTAAGTGAACGCTCTCAGCGCGCGGCGCAAGGTGATCATCCTGATCTCCTGCTGCCTGAGCCTGCTGATCGTGTCGATGGACGCGACCATCGTCAACGTCGCGATCCCGTCGATCCGCACTGAGCTGCATGCGTCGGCTTCTGAGCTGCAGTGGGTGATCGACGTGTACACGCTCGTGCTGGCCTCGTTGCTGCTGTTGTCCGGGGCCACCGCCGACCGATTTGGCCGCCGCCGGGTCTTCCAGATCGGGTTGGCAATTTTCGCCATCGGGTCGCTCTTGTGCAGCCTGGCGCCCGACATTCACACTCTGATCGCGGCCCGATTGCTGCAGGGAATCGGCGGTTCAATGCTGAATCCCGTTGCGCTGTCGATCATCAGTCAGGTGTTCGTCGGCCGGGTGGAACGCGCCCGGGCGATCGGTATCTGGGGGGCCGTGATGGGCATTGCGATGGCGCTGGGTCCGATGCTTGGTGGTGCACTGATCGAACTCGGTGACTGGCGCGCAGTCTTCTGGATCAACTTGCCGATCTGCGCGGCCGCGATATTGCTCACCGCGATCTTCGTGCCGGAGTCGCGTTCTGCCACAATGCGAGACGTCGACCCGATCGGCCAAGCGCTGGCCGTGACGTTCCTGTTCTCCGTCGTTTTCGTCCTCATCCAGGGACGCGAGATGGGCGCGAGCGCCGCTCCATCGGTCGCGATATTGATCGTTGCGATTTCGGCATTGTTGGGATTTCTCCGGTACGAGTCCCGGCGCAACGATCCGTTCATCGACTTGCGGTTCTTCCACAGCATCCCGTTCGCCTCGGCGACGGTGATCGCGGTCTGCGCCTATGCCGCCTACGGCGCGTTCCTGTTCATGATGTCGTTGTACCTACAGGGTGCGCGGCACTACTCGGCGTTCCACACCGGCTTGATGTATTTACCGATTTCTGTTGCAGCTCTGACTCTGTCGCCGTTGTCGGGTCGGTTGGTCG
>JAVRPX010000535.1:0-2942 GCA_032161985.1 Mycobacterium sp. | reverse complement strand
GCAGCCAGACCAAACCGATTAGCATCAAACCGCAGAACAAAACCACGAACCATACGCCCGACGGCCCGGCCTTGACCTTGACCGGCGTCCGGCTCACCGGGTTGATGGTGAAGTCGTTCTTCTTGCGGACTTTGGACTTGGGCATGGTTACCTTCGCGGACAGTCGGGGCACACGGTGCGACGATGTAACTACGAGCCTAACGTAGCCACCCTGCCAGCCCCGAATCCCGACAGAGGAGTCGATGAACCAGCCCAGACGTTCCGCGTGGCGCTTCGGCGTCCCGCTCGTGTGTCTATTGGCGGGCCTGCTGCTGGCAGCCACATATGGCGTCTCCGGCGGCGCCGAGATCCGGCGCAGCGATGCGCCGCGACTGGTCGACCTCGTCCGCGAGGCTCAGCAGTCGGTGGACCGGCTCACCTCTGCGCGGGACTCGTTGGTGACGACCATCGACACGCATCATGGCGGGTCTCCCGGCGCCGACGCGGCGCTGGCGGCGATCACCAACCGCTCGGCCCGGTTGGCCGTCGACGCGGGCTTGGACCCGATGCGTGGCCCGGGCCTTGTCGTCACACTCAACGACGCGCAGCGCGACGCGGAGGGCCGCTTCCCGCGCGATGCCTCCCCCGACGATCTGGTGGTCCACCAGCAGGACGTCCAGGCGGTACTGAACGCGTTGTGGAGCGCAGGCGCCGAGGGCATCCAGGTGCAGGATCAGCGGATCATCGGCACATCCGCGCCGCGATGTGTCGGCAACACGCTGCTGCTCAACGGACGCACATACAGCCCGCCGTACGTCATCACCGCGATCGGCGACACCGCCGCCATGCAGGCTGCGCTGTCGGCGGCACCGCTGGTGACTCTGTACAAGCAGTACGTCGTGCGATTCGGGCTGGGATACAGCGAAGCACCGCGCGCCGACGTGCAACTGGCCGGGCACACCGAGCCGGTGCGGATGAAGTTCGCGAAGCCGGCCGGCCCCATCGGCTACTGAACCCGGATACGGGTTTTCACTGATGTTCTATGAGCCCGACCTGCCCATCCTGGCTAATATGAGCCAGACCGAGTGGAGCGACGTGGGCATGAGTGAGCACCTGCCGACCGGGATGGTGACGCTGCTTCTGGCCGACGTCGAGGGCTCGACGCAGCTGTGGGAAACACAATCTGACGAGATGGCCGCCGCGTTCGCGCGCCTGGACCATGCGCTGGCGGAGCTGGTCGACGTTCACTGCGGGGTACGGCCGGTAGAACAGGGCGAGGGTGACAGCTTCGTGATCGCGTTCGCCCGTGCCAGCGATGCGGTTGCGTGCGCATTGGAACTGCAGCGGGCGCCGCTGGCCCCGATCCGGCTGCGCATCGGCGTGCACACCGGCGAGGTCCAGCTGCGTGACGAAGGCAACTACTTCGGGCCGACCATCAACAGGGCCGCCCGGCTGCGCGATCTGGCCCACGGCGGCCAAACTGTGCTCTCGGGCGCCACTGAGGAGATGGTGTTCGATCGGTTGCCGCCAGAAACCTGGCTGACGGACCTCGGCAGCCACGAACTGAGGGGCGTCCCCCGCCCTGAACGTGTGGTGCAATTGTGCCATCCGGATCTTCTCAACGAGTTCCCGCCGTTGCGAAAGACGAAAACGGTTGCAGCCAAGAGCCTTCCACGACAGTTGACTAGCTTCGTCGGCCGTGGCGTTGAGCTCGAAGAGCTGCCCCGTGTCCTTGCTAACAACCGGCTGGTCACGCTGACGGGTGCGGGTGGCGCCGGAAAAACCCGCCTCGGTGTCGAAGTGGCGGCGCGGATAGCCGACGAATATCCCGATGGGGTTTGGTACGTCGACCTTGCCCCGATCACCCATCCGGATCTGGTGACGTTGACGATGGCGCGTGCGCTGGGACTGCCGGACCAGCAAGGCCGCACGACGACTGAGACGCTCATACGATTCGTCGGCGAGCGCCAGATGCTGCTGGTGATCGACAACTGTGAGCACTTGTTGGACGCATGCGCCTCGCTCATCGTCGCGCTGGTGACGGCCTGTCCCGACGTCACGCTCTTGGCCACCAGCCGTGAGCCGATCGGCACTCCCGGCGAAGTGACGCGGCGAGTGCCGTCCCTGTCGTTGGATGACGAGGCCGTCGACCTGTTCGAGGACCGTGCGCGCCGGGCACGATCCGATTTCAGGGTCTCCGACGACAACCGCCACATGGTGCAGGAAATCTGTGGCCGGCTCGACGGCATGCCCCTCGCCATCGAGCTGGCAGCAGCGCGCGTGCGCGCGCTGTCGCTCGACGACATCCGCGGCAGCCTGCATGACCGCTTCCGACTACTGACTGGTGGTTCTCGCATCGCAGTGCGCAGGCAGCAGACCCTGCGCGCCTCGGTCGACTGGTCGCATGCGTTGCTCACCGACCCAGAACGGATCCTGTTCCGCCGGCTGGCGGTATTCCACGGCGGGTTCGACCTCGACGCGGCGCAGGCCGTCGCCGGCGAAACCGACGTCGAGCGGTTCCAGGTCCTCGACCAGCTGACATTGCTTGTTGACAAGTCACTGGTCGCGTCCGAAAACATCGGCGGCCCAACGAGATACCGGATGCTGGAGACCGTCCGCCAGTACGCACTTGAAAAGCTCGGAGAGTCGGGCGAAGCCGACACCGTTCGAACGCGGCACCGCGACTACTTCGCAGCCGTGGCCGCCGCCTTAGGAGCGGCGACGTCGGATCACGAACGACTAATAGTGGAGGCGGAGGGCGACATCGACAATCTGCGAAGCGCTTTCGGGTGGAGCCTGGAGAATTCGGAGACTGAACTCGCGCTGGTAATGGCGTCGTCCCTGCATCTCCTGTGGCTCACCCGGGGCCGCGCGGGCGAAGGTCTAGCGTGGATCGACGCCGCACTGAACCAGAGCGACGCGACAACCGAGATCGCGAAGACGGTCATTGTCCGGGCGCTGGC
>JAVRPX010000534.1:0-5552 GCA_032161985.1 Mycobacterium sp. | reverse complement strand
AGCGAGTCGATTGTGCTGCCAGGAATGGTGGTGCCAATCGAGTTGGACGACGCGGCACGCGCTGCTGTTGACGCCGCCCGGGGCACCGAATCCGGCGAGCTGCTCATCGCGCCGCGGCTGGACGACCGGTACCCGTCCTACGGCGTGCTGGCCTCGATCGTGCAGGTCGGCCGGGTCGCCGGCGGCACGGCTGCGGTCGTGCGCGGCAAGGGCCGCGCGCAGATCGGTGCAGGCGCCAATGGTCCCGGACCCGCGCTGTGGGTCGAGGTGACCGAGGTCACCGAACCGGCCGCGACCGACGAGACCCGTGCGCTTGCCGCCGAGTACAAGAAGCTGCTGCTGGCATACCTGCAGCGGCGGGAGGCCTGGCAGATCGTCGACGTCGTCAACCAGCTGACCGACCCGTCGGCGCTGGCCGACACCGCCGGATATGCGTCCTACCTGACGCAGGTGCAGAAGCGGCAGCTGCTGGAGACGCCCGATGTGGCCGAGCGGCTGCGCGCGCTGATCGACTGGACCAGCGACCACCTCGCCGAGGTCGAGGTGAGCGACAAGATCGCCGACGACGTTCGTGAGGGAATGGAGAAGACGCAGAAGGAATTCCTGCTGCGCCAACAGCTCGCCGCGATCCGCAAGGAATTGGGCGAGGGCGAGCCAGAGGGGTCTGACGACTATCGGGCCCGCATCGAGGCAGCCGACCTGCCCGAGAAGGTGCGCGAGGCCGCGCTGCGCGAGGTCGGCAAGCTCGAGCGGTCCAGTGAGCAGAGTCCGGAAGGCGGCTGGATCCGCACCTGGCTGGACACCGTGCTCGACCTGCCGTGGAACGTCACGACCGAGGACTCGACGGACCTGAAGTCCGCGCGGGAGATCCTCGACGCCGACCACCACGGTCTGGATGACGTCAAGGACCGCATCGTCGAATACCTGGCCGTGCGGGCGCGTCGCGCCCAGCGCGGGATGGCGGTCGTCGGCGGTCGCGGCTCCGGCGCCGTGATGGTGCTGGCCGGTCCTCCCGGCGTCGGCAAGACGTCGCTGGGCGAAAGCGTGGCACGGGCTTTGGGCCGCAAGTTCGTTCGCGTCGCGCTTGGCGGCGTGCGCGACGAGGCCGAGATCCGTGGTCACCGGCGCACCTACGTCGGCGCGCTGCCGGGCCGCATCGTGCGGGCCATCGGTGAGGCGGGCTCGATGAACCCCGTCGTGCTACTGGACGAGATCGACAAGGTTGGCTCGGACTATCGCGGCGACCCGTCAGCCGCTTTGCTGGAGGTCCTGGACCCGGCGCAGAACCACACGTTCCGCGACCACTATCTGGATCTGGATCTGGACCTGTCCGACGTCGTGTTCCTGGCGACGGCCAACGTGATCGAGAGCATCCCGTCGGCGCTGCTCGACCGCATGGAGCTGGTACAGATCGACGGCTACACCGAGGACGACAAGGTCGCTATCGCCCGCGACTTCCTGCTGCCGCGGCAGCGGGATCGCGCGGCGCTGACGGCCGAGGAGGTCACCGTGAGCGAGGCTGCACTGCACAAGATCGCCGCCGACTACACCCGCGAACCGGGCGTGCGACAGTTCGAGCGGCTGCTGGCCAAAGCGTTGCGCAAGGCGACTACGAAAATAGCGGAACGCGACGCTCAGTCTGATGTCGCCGCCGGAGCGGCTCCGTTGACCATCGACGAGCCGGATCTTGTTGACTACCTTGGCCGTCCGCGATTCACGCCGGAATCGGCGGAACGCACGGCGGTGCCGGGTGTTGCCACCGGTTTGGCGGTCACGGGCCTTGGCGGCGACGTGCTCTATATCGAGGCCGGGTCGACGGATGGCGAGTCGGGCCTGCAGTTGACAGGTCAGCTTGGCGACGTGATGAAGGAGTCGGCACAGATCGCGCTGTCCTATGTGCGCTCGCACGCCGAACAACTCGGCGTCGATCCCAAATCACTGGACCGCAGGATCCACGTGCACGTGCCTGCAGGAGCGGTGCCCAAGGATGGTCCGTCTGCGGGTGTGACAATGGTGACCGCGCTGGTGTCGATGGCCACCGGGCGTCAGGTGCGCTCCGACGTCGGCATGACCGGCGAGGTGACGCTGAACGGCCGCGTGTTGCCGATCGGCGGGGTCAAGCAGAAGCTGCTGGCCGCGCAAAGGGCTGGGCTCACAACGGTGTTCATCCCGCAGCGCAACGAGCCCGATCTGGACGACGTGCCAGCCGAGGTGCTCGAAGCGCTGGAGGTCAAGCCGATGACCGACGTGGCCGACATCATCGCGCAAGCGCTGGAGCCGGCCGCAGAGGCCGCCACCGTCGCGGCGTGACGCTTCATCGCTGAGGCGCATTCCTCATCCGGGCGAAGGCGCGTCAAACGTACCGTGCGATTCGTAGTGCTGGACTCTATCCGGCTTGGTCAGCAGATAGCGATCGCGAACCGCGATCAGCGCGGCGAGATTGCCTGGCGTCGCACGGTAGTCGGCGAGGCCGGTGTCGCGCATGTAGGCGACGTATTCGCCGACCAGTTCCCGGCGAAGCTCGCCCGTCATTCTCGAAGGATTGTCATAGCCACCCCGATTCAGTGGGATTTTATTCGGCCTCGGAAGAGTTCCACACTAGCGACCGGCCATATTGCGACGGTCGCTGTGACCCGAAGGAGGGGTGTTGCCCGAACGCGGAAAGCCGCTGCGCAGGCTCGGGTTCCTGACGATCGGCCGATTCGATGAGGCCGATCCGAGCCCCGGGCACGAGCAGACGCTGTCGATGATCGAGCGTGCCGAATCGCTCGGATTCGACAGCGTCTGGCTGCGCCACCGGCATTTGCAGCCGGGTATCTCGTCGCCGATCGCGATGCTCGCCGCGGCCACCCAGCGCACCAACCGCATCGAACTGGGCACCGCCGTGATCCCGCTTGGCCTGGAGAACCCGCTGCGGCTGGCCGAGGACCTGGCCACCGTCGACATCCTGTCGGGCGGCCGGATCAACCCGGGAGTGTCGGTCGGCATGCCCATGCTGTACGACCACTACAAGACCAAGCTGTACCCGGAAAGCCATGAGCTGGAGAACTTCTCGAAAGACCGGGTGTTGCGTCTACTCGAGTGCCTGCGTGGCGATCCAGTCAGCGACTTCGAGGGCACGATCGGCATCGAGCAGTTCTCCAGGCGGGTGCAGCCACATTCGCCGGGGCTGGCGTCGCGCGTCTGGTACGGCGGGGGCTTGTCGTCGGCGATCTGGGCCGGCCAGCAGGGCATCAATTACCTGACCAGCTCGGTGGTCAGTATCGAGGGCACCGATTCGCGCGACTTCGCGACCATTCAGGCCGAGCACATCGACGCGTTCCGCGCGCACCACCCGCATCCCGACACCGCCAGGGTCTGCCACGGCTTGGTCGTGATTCCCACCGACTCGGCTTCGGCGGCGCAGATCGACAAGTACCGCGCGTACGCCGCCTCCCGGTTCGAGCGGACCAAGACACCGCAGGGCCCGCGGGGCATGCTGTTCTCCCCCGACTACGTCGGCACCTCCGACGAACTCGCAGAGACGCTCCACGCACATGCCGGCTTTCAGCGGGCCAACGAGGTCGCGTTCGCACTGCCGTTCACCTTCGACGAAGACGACTACCTTCAGATCGTCACTGACATGGCCGAAAAGCTCGGGCCAAAGTTGGGCTGGACACCGAATGTCGGAAGCGAGCGATAACGTCGGCGCATGGCCTACGACGAAGACTTGGCTGACCGGATTCGCGAACTCGTCGCCGCCGAACGCGGCGTCGAGGAGAAGCGGATGTTCGGCGGGCTGGCATTCCTGATCAACGGCAACATGTCGGTCGCCGCCAGCGGCCGCGGTGGGCTGATGGTGCGGGTTCCTGCTGCCGAGACGGAGAAACTGCTGGCGCGCGACCACGTCGAACCGATGGTGATGGCAGGCCGCGAAACGCGCGGTTGGCTGCGGGTGTCGCTCGACGGAGTCAAGACCAAACGCCAGCTGCAGGCCTGGATCACCCGCGGCGTCGACTACGCCAAGAGCCTTCCGCCTAAATGATCCGCATCGGCACCTCGGGGTGGTCCTATGACCACTGGGCCGGCGTGCTGTATCCGCCCGGCCTACCGGTCGCCAAGCGATTGGCCTGCTACGTCGAAGAGTTCGACACCGTTGAACTCAACGCCAGCTTCTACCGGTGGCCCAAGGACGCCACGTTCGCCGGATGGCGAGAGCGACTGCCCGAGGGCTTCACCATGTCGGTCAAGGCGCATCGCGGGCTGACGCACTATCGACGGCTGGGTTCACCCGAACCGTGGGTCGAGCGGTTCGAGCGGAGCTGGACCGCGCTCGGCGATCGCCGCGAAGCGCTGCTCGTTCAGCTGCATCCGGCGATGGAACGTAACGACGAGCGGCTCGACCACTTCTTAACTGTGATGCCCGACTGGATTCCGGTGGCGATGGAGCTGCGCCATCCGTCGTGGGACGACCCCGCCGTCTACGCCATGCTTGAACGGCACCACGCCGCATACGTGGTTATGAGCGGCGCAGGCCTGCGATGCATCCCGAGGGTCACCAGCGACCTCGCGTACATCCGATTACACGGACCGCCCCAAGACTCGATGTACGCCGGCTCATACCCGGACGACGAGTTGCGACAGTGGGCCGACCGCATATCCGGATGGCATGCAGAAGGCCTGCGGGTGCTCGTCTACTTCAACAACGACCTCGGTGGGCACGCAATCCGCAACGCGCGGATGCTCAAGGAGCTGTTGTCGGCGCGGGTCGGCTGAAGTGGCGTAACCCATGCCTTGGCCCTGTGATAACTGAGGCGAGTAGGCTCAGACGACATGACAACGTCGTCCATCTTTGCCATCGTCGGCGGCGGCCTCGCCGGCGCTAAGGCTGCAGAAGCATTGCGCGACAAGGATTTCGACGGCCACGTCGTGCTGTTTGCCGCCGAGGAGCATCTCCCCTACGAGCGGCCGCCGCTGTCCAAGGAGTACCTGGCGGGCAAGAAGGAACTCGCTGACTTCACCGCCTTCTCAGCGGCCTGGTACCGCGATCACCACATCGACCTGCAGCTTGGCACCGAGGTGTCGGCGATCGACCCGAACGCCCACACCGTCTCCCTTCCCGACGGCAGCACCGTGCACTACGACAAGCTACTGCTGGCCACCGGCTCGCAGCCGCGCAGGCCGCCGATTCCCGGCGCCGACGCCGACGGCGTGCACTACCTGCGCACCATCGACGACGCCGACGCGCTGAATGCGGCACTGACCGAAGGTTCGTCGCTGGCCGTGGTCGGCGGCGGATGGATCGGGCTCGAAGTCGCCGCAGGCGCCCGCGATCGCGGCGTCAACGTCACCGTCGTCGAAATGGCGGAGCTTCCGCTGCTGGCCGCGCTCGGCCGCGAGGTCGGCGAGGTGTTCGCCACGCTGCACCGCGACCACGGTGTGGACCTTCGGCTAGGCGCAACCGTGCAGGAAATCACCACTTCAGGCGCCAAAGCCACCGGGCTGAAGCTCGGCGACGGGTCCACCGTCGACGCCGACGCCGTCCTTGTCGCCGTCGGCGCGGCCCCCAACCT
>JAVRPX010000533.1:0-5514 GCA_032161985.1 Mycobacterium sp. | reverse complement strand
CCCCGCGCAACACCGACGTTGAACCCCAGGTCTACGACGAACTGTTCAGCGGTGTCGACCTGATGCCGACCCTTCTCGAATTGCTCGGCATCGACATTCCCGCCGAAATCGACGGCATGTCGCATGCGCGCAATCTGCGAACTTCACCCACCGAGCCGGTGCGCACCGAGGTCTACACCACGAAGACGTATCACGACTCGTTCGACCCGATCCGCGCCATCCGGACGAAGGAGTACAGCTACATCGAGAACTACGCGTCGCGGCCGCTGCTCGATCTGCCGTGGGATATCGCCGAGAGTGCACCCGGCCGTGCGGTGGCGCCACTGCTGCACGACCAGCGACCAGCGCGCGAACTGTACGACCTTGTCGAGGATCCGACGGAGTCGCACAACCTGCTTGGGCCCGACGTCACCGACAAGGCCGAGGCGATCGCCAACGACCTCGCACTACTACTGCACGACTGGCGCCAGAAAACCAACGACGTCATTCCCTCCGAATTCGCCGGCACCCGAATTGCGGAGCGCTACACCGAAACTTATCTACAGGTTCATGGTCCCCACCTCACCAGCCGCGAGGCGACCGCCGCGGAGCGCGGCATCGAAAACGACCACGGTCCCGCGTAATGGTTTTACTCATGGTGATCGTAATAACTACCTCTGCCAGGCGATTTAGCCGCGGTTAGGCTCACGCGCATGTCCGCCCATACGGCATACCTGGTGCTTGCATCGCAGCGCAGTGGCAGCACTCTGCTCGTCGAATCACTTCGGGCCACGGGTGTAGCAGGCGAACCCGGCGAGTTCTTCCAGTACCTGCCGACGACGAGCCAATCACCGCAGCCGAGGCAATGGTTCGAAGGCGTGGACGATGAGTCGATCCTCCGGCTGCTTGATCCGCTCGACGAGGGCAAGCCGGACCTGGCGCCGCCCGAGATCTGGCGGGACTATATCCGCACCGTAGGCCGCACCCCCAATGGCATCTGGGGCGGCAAGCTGATGTGGAACCAGACGCCGCTGCTGCTGCAGCGCGCCGCAGGCCTGCCCGACCGTTCCGGAGACGGGTTGCTCTCCGCGATCCGCGACGTCATCGGCAGCGATCCGGTTCTCGTGTACGTCTATCGGCCCGACGTTGTCTCCCAAGCGGTTTCGTTCTGGCGTGCGGTGCAGACGCGCGTCTGGCGCGGAAGGCCGGATCCTGCGCGCGATTCCCGTGCCGAGTATCACGCAGCGGCGATCGCACACGTCGTCACATTGATGCGCGAACAGGAGAGGGGCTGGCGAGCGTGGTTCGATGAGGAGAACATCGAGCCGATCGAAATCTCGTACCCCGTGCTCTGGCGCAACCTCACCCAACACGTCGCCACTGTCCTTGAGGCGCTCGGGCAGGACCCGCGGCTTGCACCGCCTCCGGTGCTCGAACGCCAGGCCGATCAACGCTCCGACGAATGGGTAGATCGCTACCGGGCGGAAGCCGACAGGGAGGGCCTGCCGACCTGAGCCACGACGAAGATGCGGCGGAAGGGGAAGAGCGTCTTGCCGTCGGCGCGCACCGGATAGGCCGCGTCGAGCATCGGGATCAGCTCCTGCCGAAACCACTCCCACTGTTCGTCGTTCAGCCGGCTCCTCACCGGCCGCAGCGCAGTGCCGGTGATCCACTCCAAAACCGGGTTTTCACCGCTCAGTTCGTGGATATACGTGGTCTCCCATGCGTCGACGGTGCAGCCCGCATCGCCGAGGAGCTCGGCATATCCCGACGGGGAGTCAACCTGGCCCTCACGAAACGGGAAGTCCCGCAACGGCTCTGCCCACTGGTCGCGGCGGGCGAGCTCGCGAACGGCCTGATGCGACGGCGCGTCGAAGTTTCCAGGAACCTGCATCGCGATCCACGATCCGGCGGCGAGTTGGCCTGCCCACCGCAGGAGTAGCTCGGCGTGCTCGGGCACCCATTGCAGCGTGGCATTGGTCACCACGACATCGGTGTCTGGCTGCGGTGTCCACGTGCGCACGTCGCCGACATGAGCGTCGACACTGCGTTTGCGGGCCGCGTCCACCATCTCCGGTGAGCTGTCCCATGCCTCGACGACGGCGTCCGGCCAGCGCTGCGCGAGGGTGACGGTGAGATTGCCTGGCCCGCAGCCGAGGTCGACCACCCGGCGCGGCGCCTCGGCGCCCACCCGCGAAAGCAGGTCGAAGAACGGGCGACCGCGATCGTCGGCAAAGGCCAGGTAGACGTCGGGATTCCACATGACGCCAGTGTCGCATCCACGGTATTCACAGCGTGTTCGCAGCTGCGGCACAGGCCTGCACCTGGTAAAGAGCGGCACCGTGTGCTTCGTGACTGCCCTCGACGACAGACCAGTCGCCACGGAGACGGCAGTGCGCACCGAGCGGTGGCCGCGCTGGGCCTTGGCCGCGCTACTGACGGCGACGGCCGTTCTGTACCTGTGCAACCTGTCGGCCAGCGGGTACGGCAATACCTTCTATGCGGCAGCCGCGCAGGCCGGCTCGCAGAGCTGGTCGGCCTGGTTCTTCGGCTCGCTCGACGCGCAGAACTTCATCACGGTCGACAAGCCCCCCGCCTCGCTGTGGGTGACCGGATTGTCGGTGCGCCTGTTCGGCATGAACAGTTGGTCGGTGATGGCGCCGCAGGCACTGATGGGCGTGGCCGCCGTCGCTGTGCTCTACTGCGCGGTGCGCCGCGCGTTCACTGACCCCAACCACGGTGCAGCCGCAGGCTTGCTGGCCGGTGCGGTGCTGGCGGGCACACCCGCGGCGGCGTTGATGTTCCGCTTCAACAACCCCGACGCGCTACTGGTGCTGTTGCTCACGGTGGCCGCCTACTGCCTGATGCGCGCGGCTTCGGCCGCTTCGTGGCGGTGGCTGCTGCTCGTCGGCGTCGCAATGGGCGCAGCGTTTCTCGCCAAGATGCTGCAGGGCTTCCTGGTGCTGCCCGGCTTCGGTCTTACGTATCTGCTTGTCGCGCAGACGTCGTGGCCCAAGCGTGTGCTTCATCTGCTCGGCGCGGTGGGCGCGCTGATCGCCGCGGCAGGCTGGTGGGTGCTGGCGGTGCAGCTGACCCCGGCGAGCGCGCGCCCGTATATCGGCGGGTCGGCGGACAACACCGTGCTCGATCTGGCGTTGGGCTACAACGGAATCAACCGCCTCCTTGGCCATCATCGGGAGGGTAAGCCGCTGGGCAACTGGGGCGGTTCGAACCTGTCCATGTTCGGCGGGCGCTCCGGGCTCCACCGGTTGTTCACCGGCGAGATGGCCAACGAGATTTCTTGGCTGATCGTGGTGGCATTGTTCGTCGTCGCGTTCGGTATCCATCTCGCCGCGCGTCGCGCGCTGAGCCGCGGCGAGTTGTGTGCGTTGTTGATATGGGGCACATGGTTGGTGCTGACCGGTGTGGTGTTCAGCCTCATGGGCGGAATGGTCCACCCGTATTACACCGTCGCGCTGGCTCCGGCCGTCGCTGCGCTTGTTGGCATGGGTGCGGTGGGGGCGTGGCGGCGGAGGTCCAGCTGGGATGGTCGATGCGCGCTGGCGGCGATGATCCTGCTGGCCGCCGGTCCGTCAGCGCTCTTGCTGCACCGCAACGCCTTTGGCCCGACATGGCTGCCGTGGCTGATCGCCGGGCTGGCAGTGGTGAGCGCTGCGGCTGTGTTGTGGCCTCGCCCACCGGTGGTCGCGCTGGTGGCCGGGTGCATGGCCGGACTGGCAGGCACCACAGCGGTTTCCATTGCGACCGCGGCGACTCCGCATCATGGCACAGTCCCCACCGCGATCCGGTCGTCGAAGGTGACTGGTGTCTGGATGAACGACGAAGCCACCAACACCAAACTGGCCGCACTGCTCGCTGTGACGCACACGCCGTGGTCGGCGGCGACGAACGGTTCGCAGTCAGCGGCCGCCCTCGAAATCGCATCCGGTACATCGGTGATGGCCGTCGGCGGCTGGAGCGGTGACCCGGTGCCGACGCTGCAGCAGTTCATCGACGACGTGCATGCAGGCAAGATCTCGTACTACGTCGAGGCAGGCCGCGGGCCGAATTCAGCCGCCGTCCACGGTGACGTCATCCGTAGCACCGTGCATACCGCGTCGCACACGCGCGAGATCGCCGACTGGGTGGCGGCGCACTATCCCGGCACGATGGTCGGCGGATCGACGGTCTACCGCTTTAACTGACGGCTACCATGCGGATGTGGCCAGTTCGCGGGACTCCGACGCCGCTCCCGTCGATCCGCCGATCCCAGTTCCCGACGTTGCCGGTGCCGACGCCAGCGCTCGTGGACTGCCTTGCCGCGTCGACCTGACGCTTCGGCAGCGGTTGATTGTCGATTCATCGGCCGTAGCCGACATCGCACTGCGCACCGCGATCGCTTCGCTGCTGAGTGCCACGATGGTGCCGACGGTGGTCGGCGCCGCGCTGCGCCGGTCCGAATCGCGGGCCGAAAACGACCACCTGCGCTTCTACGCGGATCTCGCCAAGGTGCAAGACCCGGCCCTGTCCTTCCCGGCACCGACGGAGGTGCCGCGGGTTTCGTCACGGCCCGCCAATCCCGTTGCGGAGTGGATGGCCAAGGGCCGCGTCCACAACATTCGGTTCAACAGCAGCTTCGAGGCGGTCAACCCGGCACTGCGCGATCAGTGCCGTGGATATGTGCGCAACAACGTCGTGCACGCTCAGCACTGGGTGCATGACGACGGCCCGCACCCCACGCTGTGTGTGATCCACGGCTTCATGGGATCTCCCTACCTGTTCAACGGTTTGTTCTTCTCGCTGCCGTGGTTCTATCGATCCGGTTACGACGTGCTGCTGTACACGCTTCCGTTCCACGGGCAGCGCGCCGAAAGGGGTTCTCCGTTCAGCGGTTACGGCTACTTCGCACACGGGTTCGCAGGATTCGCGGAGGCGATGGCCCAAGCCGTGCACGACTTCCGTTCGGTCATCGACTATCTCGAATTCACCGGCGTGGACCGGGTTGCGCTGACCGGCATGTCGCTGGGCGGCTACACCTCGGCCCTACTCGCCTGCGTCGATGACCGAATCCAGGCCGTGATTCCGAATGTTCCTGTGGTGACTCCGGAAAGAACCGTCGACGAGTGGTTCCCCGCGAACTACGTGGTCCGGTTGCGCAGCCGCATCGCCGGAACCGCGGACGAATCGACTCGTGCGGCCACGATGTATTCCTCACCGCTGAACTATCCGCCGCTGGTGCCCAAGGACCGGCGACTGATCATCACAGGACTCGGCGATCGGCTGGCACCACCTGAACAGGCCGAGCTGCTGTGGGAGCACTGGGACCGCTGCGCGTTCCATTGGTTCCCAGGCAACCACATCCTGCACGTCAGCCAGCCCGATTACTTGCGCCGGATGACCCGGTTCATGCGCGACTTCATGTTCGCGTAAGCGCACCGATCTCAACGGATGCGGCCGGGGTCAGTCCTTGATCGCGCTGACCAGGCTGATGTTGGCGGTCATGAACCCCGCCTCCGTATCAGCGGCGGGTACCGG
>JAVRPX010000532.1:0-3117 GCA_032161985.1 Mycobacterium sp. | reverse complement strand
GACACCGGCGGGCTACCCGCCGTACGCCGAGAACGAGTGGACGGGTCGCATCCTGGTGGTGGGGCAGGCGCGCCTGCGCGCTCTGGGGCCGACCCCTCGCTGTGCCATCCCCACGCTGGAACACGGGACGCTGGGTCGTGCACCTCACGCACTACGCACACCGGCAGCCGAGAATCGCGTTCCCGCACTCGACATGGGGATCCTGCCGTGCGCCGGGGCCTACTTCGAGGTCGTCGCCGAGGGCACCATCCGCGCCGGGGACCGAGTCGTTCTCGAATCGCATTGAGCCGGCGGCGGCCAACCTCAGTCGAGCTCCGTCACCGACTCCGTCGACGCCACAACACTGAAGCGCCGCAACCGAATCGCCGGGTTCTTCTCCCGCACCCGTGCGATCCGCTCGGCGTCGAGCGTGACGGTGCCGAGCCCTTCCTCCTCGCCGACCGACGCGAGCACGACGTCCGCCTCGGCGTCGATCAGTCGCCGCGTCACCTCCGGGAAGCGCAGGTCGTAGCACGTCTGCATCCCGAAGCGCAGGTCGCCGACGGTGAACGTCTGCGGCGGCTCGATGTCCCCGGGGCGCACCAGGCTGGACTCGGTGTAGCCGAACGCGTCGTAGAGGTGCAGCTTGCGGTAGGTCGGATCCGGCAACCGCAACTGACCAGCTCCGGCGAAGATCAACGCCCAGTTCATGGCGGATTCGTCTCCCACCATTCGTCGGGTGGTGTGGGTTGGCCTGCGGCGACGAAACGTTCGCTCACTTGAGCTTTCGTCCATTGCCAGGCGGACGCCGCGCGATGCTTCGCCGCGCGGGCTTCGCTTTGCCGACGCTGGCCGGAGAACACTGCGGCGTTGCCGGTCGTGTTGTCGGGGTCCACGACGTGCTGCACGAGCAACTGCTCATTCGCCGGAGCCGAGGGCAGGATGGTGGCGAAATCCGTTACCCCAGAGCGGCATCCATTCATTTTGATCGGCTCAGTACGCATGTCGACCAACCCCACATCCCCTGAGCCCACCCCCTTGGGGCGAGCGATCCCTCCCTGAATCATGATCAGACTAGAACAATAGTGACGCCATGTCCCGAAAAATCTCTTTTGGGTCTTCCCAAAGATCATCAACGGGCGCAGAATGATTCCGTCAAGAGTCCGGCCGGGGGGCCGCCGCCAATTCCGTTGAGGCGTGTGGTGAAGGGGTTCGATGCACATGCAGACTTCGCTAATTCTGTTGAGCACCTTGACAACTGCAGCGCGTGGAGCGGGCGATGGCACCGCGCGTTGACGGCGACGGTCCTGACGAGCGGCATCGCCCCGTCGAAGCGCGCGTGCTCCGCGCCGAGGACCTCATCGACCTGCGGGTCGAAGCACCCAACTGCCATTTCGAGCCCGAGGATCCGCCTGCCGAGATCGTCGCAGACGCCGGGGCGCTGCTCGTCGTCCACTTCCCGCCGCAACACGTCGCCGAGCAGGCGTTCCTCGCCTTAGCCTCGATCCACCGACGGACCTCGGTGATGGATGTCGGGTTCTTTAATGGTGCCTTCTGGAGTGTGGGCGTGAGGTAGTTGCTGGTCTGCCCAGCTTTTCCTGTGCACTCCGGTCGGGCCTGGTAGGCGGGTGGTCAAACTGTCGAAGGAAGTGGCGGACTGTGGCCGATCGTGTTGTGCCACAGGGCAAGCCAGTGCCGTGACCAGGGCCAGTGGGCGGGTAGGTGCAGGATTGGTCGGTGTTGTGGGCGGGCCAGTCGGGCCGGAATGTTGACGATGCGGCGCCTGAGCGTCGAACCGCGCGCTCGGCAATGACGGTCTCCGGCCAGCACGCCAGCGGCGCGCAACAGGTTGTGCGCGATCGCCGCGCACAGCACCCATGCCGAGTTTGCCCCAAAGCGGCCCGAGGGCAGGTGAGCGAGGGGTCCGTCGATCAGATCGGCGAACACGGTTTCGATGATCGCGTGCTGGCGGTGGGTGATGTCGGCCTCGGCGGTGGGCAGGTCGGTGTTGGTGAAGAACGGGTGGTATCGCCAGACCGGGAACAACGCATCGCCGAAGCGGGCGTCCTTGACTCGCCGCACGACAAGTCGGGCGGTGATCCGATCCGGGGTGGATGCAAAAGCGGTGTAGGCGATCTCGGCGACCTCGGCATCCGAGATCCATGCCCCGGTGTCGGGGTCGCGGACCGCGCCGGGATAGGACACCGGGGTCCACGCGGTCTCGTCGATGGCGGCCAGAGCGCGTTCGACGGCCGGGTTGCGGGTCATCACCAGCGAGAACTGTGCCCGTGCGCGCAGACACGCCCGGATGACCGGTCGCGAACCGTAGGCCGAGTCGCCTCGCAGGAGAACCGGGCCGATGGCCCCGGCGGCACGGGCGGTGCCGATCGCCTGGGCGACCATTCGCCCGGCGCCCTTGCTCGAGTTGGCCCGCCCCGCGCGCAGTCGCATACCGGCGATCACCGGCGCGCACGACGCGGTGCTGATCGTGGTCGCCAGCGGGGACAGCCCCTTGCGCAGGATCTGCTTGCCGGCGACCTTGGTGTGACCGTAGGAGGCGCCCTGTTTGGCGTGTCCGTAGACCGGCCGTAGCAGCGAATCGATGTCGATGAACACCCGCTCATCAGCGCCGGGGAGCAGATCGACCCGCCCACACAATGCCACCAGGTGCTCGCGCAGCACCGACTCGAGTTGACGGGCGTGACCGAAGGTGAACTCCCGCAACAACGTTCCCACCGTCGAAGGTGCATAGACGCCATCAAAGAGCGAGCCCATTGCGCCGCTTCGCAAGACGTCGATGTCATCGATGCAGTCCGCACCGGCGACCATGCCCGCCACCACGGTGCCCAGCTTGGGCGCCGGGTTCGCGGCTCCGGACTTGATCCTCGGTGCGGTGACGTGGACCTTCTCGCCGAGCAGACGCGACAGCCCGGTCTGCTCGGCCAATCTCATCACCGGCACCAACCCAGCCGACGACACGAGGTTGCCGTCGTCGAACACTGCTGACTCAGCGGCGAACCTATGCGAAACTTGCACCGGAAGTGCCTTTCCGAACTGGACGTGATTGTTGCGTGAGAACACCAATCATCCCAGCTCAGAGGGCACTTTCATCATTCCGACACCCCAACCCCGCGATCC
>JAVRPX010000531.1:0-3964 GCA_032161985.1 Mycobacterium sp. | reverse complement strand
TCTTCGGGGATACCGAGCAGCATCCCAATGACCCGCATCGGCATCATCGATGCGAGTTCGGCGATGATGTCGAAACCCTCGGAATCGACATGGGGGTCAAGGCATCGCACACAGTATTGCCGGATCTGGTCCTCGATGGCCGCCATCCGTCGGGGCGTGAACACCCGAGACATCAAGCCCCGCAACATGGTGTGCATGGGCGGGTCCTCGAACATCATCACGCCGGGAGGCATGTCGAACTTCGACTTCACCAGTTCGAGGATGTCGCTGCGGGTGTTGGAGAAGGTCTGCCAGTCGGACAGCGCCTCCTCCACATCGGCGTGCCGGGAGATCGCCCAGAAGTCGTAGCGTTCGTTGTAGTAAAGCGGCGCTTCGTCGCGGAGCCGAGCGTAGACCGGATAGGGATCGACAACGATGTCTGAATCGTAGGGATCGTAGTAGACCTCGGTGTCATGCGTAATCGTCATGCCGTGGTGGTCCTTTCGTTACTTCAGACAGCTGCCTGCGTCGACGGGAAGCGTTACGCCGGTGATATGCCGAGCCTCGTCGGAGGCAAGGAACAGCACAGCGTTGCTGATGTCTTCTGCTGTTACCCACGGGATAGGAAGCATGTGGAAGGTCTGACAGACCGGGGCCATATCGTCGGGGCCCGGATTCTCCAGATCGGGCCGGAACATCCGGAATGTCTTCTCGTTGAGCAACAGTGGCGTGTTCACGTGGGTCGGATGCACGGAGTTGACGCGGATGGACTGCGCGCCGAGTTCGACGGCAAAGGTCCGCATCAGCCCGACCACTCCGTGTTTTGCCGCCACGTAATGGCCGGTGTGCGGGTATGTCTTCAGTCCGGCGACCGAGCTGGTCAGGATGATCGAGCCGCCTCGGCCGCCTGCCAGCAGATGTGGGACGCCTGCCTTCACCGACTTCCACACCCCGCTGAGGTTGACGTCGATCATCTCCTGCCAGATGTCCTCTTTCATCCGGTCATCCGAGTTCCGACGGTCCCGATACCTGCGTTGGCGATGATGATGTCCAGCCCGCCGAGTTGCTCGACGCCGCTGTCGACGGCCGACTTGAGCGCGTCGTAATCGCGGACGTCGACCTCGGCGGTGACGATCCGCCGATCAAGCGCCTTCACCAGGTCGGCTGTTTCCGCGAGGTCTTCGGGGGTCGCAGGCGGGGCAGGTGAGTCGGCGAAGGGTTGGCAGATGTCGACGGCGATGATGTCCGCGCCCTCCTGCGCCAACCGCACAGCATGACTGCGTCCCTGCCCCCGCGCTGCGCCGGTGATGAACGCAACCTTGCCCTCTACCCGGTCGGTCATTTGAACCTCTCCGTTGACGTTGCTCAGCATCCTCACCGCATGCCGATGCGAATGTTCTTCACTTGCAGGAATTCGTGGAGTCCTTCAAGTCCGCCGGTGCGGCCGAAACCGCTCTGCTTGTAGCCGCCATAGGGTCCCTGCGGGGAGATGTCGCTGAACGTGTTGATCCACACCGATCCGGCCTCGAGCTGACGAGCCACCCGATGCGCGCGGTTCAGATCGGTGGTCTGGACGAACGCGTTCAATCCATAGGGCGTGTCGTTGGCGATGCGCACCGCCTCTGCCTCATCGCTGAATTTGATAACGGAAACAACCGGTCCGAAGGTCTCGGTTTGGGCCAGCGCGGACGCGTTGTCGACGCCGGCGAACACAGTCGGCTCGATGTAGTAGCCCTGTGCGAGATCACCGCCGAGGCGGTTGCCTCCACTGATCAGTTCGCCCGAGCCGTTGGTGACGGCGTGCTCGATCACCCCGAGGATGCGGTTGACGGCGGGCTGGCTGATGACCGGTCCGAATACGACCTGAGGGTCGAGTGGGTCGCCGACCGTCGAGGCTTCAATGACGGTGACGAACTTCTCCAAGAACGTGTCGTAGACCGATTCGTGCACCAACACGCGGCTCGCGCATGCGCAGCTCTGCCCCGATTGCATGAGCGGCCCCTGGTGCGCCGACAGCATCGCCGCGGCATCCAGGTCGGCGTCGTCGAAGACGATGTTGGCTGACTTGCCGCCGAGTTCGGTGACCACGGGCGTCAGATTTACCGCCGCCGACTGAAGCACCTTGCGCGCGGTGGCGTCACCGCCGGTGAAGTGGATCTTGCGGATACCCGGGTGTCGCACGAGCGCGTCGCCACCCTCCGGCCCGGCGGGCACGACGTTCACGAGACCTGCCGGCAACCCCGCCTCCAGGCACAGCTCGCCGAAGCGCAGCGCAGCGAACGGCGCGACCTCCGAGGGTTTCAGCACGACGGCATTGCCCGCCGCCAGCGCTGGTGCAACACACGATCCAGTCACGACCAGTGAGCCGTTCCACGGGGTGATGACCCCGACAACGCCGTAGGGCTCACGTTCGATCAGGTTGATGTCAAACGAACCCGTCACCGGAGTGGTCACGCCGTGGGGCTTGTCGACGTAGCCCGCGAAGTGACGGAGGAATCGCTCAAGCAGGATTGCGTTGCCCGCGAAGGAGATTGGTACGGCGTAGTCCTGGACGTTGAGCCGGGCCAGTTCGTCAAGGCTCTCGTGAACCGCGTCGGCGAGATCGATCAGCAGGTCGCGGCGGCGATCGACGGTCAGCGACGTCCATTCTCGATGGGCGTCCCAAGCCGAGGCGACCGCGCGGTCGATCTCGCCGGTGCCTGCCAGCGGAATGTGGGCGTTCGGTTGGCCGGTCGCCGGGTAGATGTGGGCATATGTTCCGCCGGACGCTTCGGTGAGCCGGTCACCGCCGATGAGCAATCCCCCGGACAATGTCGACGCCAGGGTCATCGCGCTTCTGCCTGCCACTCGTCGATGACGCGCTGCTTCTGCTCACCGATCACCTGATTGAGATGCGACGCCTTCGCCCACCCGTAGTAGGCACCGAAATGCAAGGCCACTTCATCCATTTCGTCGAATGACACGTCGCGGCTCTTCAGTGCGGCGTAGACGTGGCTCAGGATAGGGATGGGTGCGTCCTGGAACGCCACGCATGCCACCGTGACCAGCCGCCGTTCCTTCATGCCGAGCCCCGGCCGCAGCCACATCTCGCCGAAGACGAAATTCAGAATCCCCGCGCCGGAATACGGGTTGTCGCGTATCGGCGCGAACGGTATGCAGTTGATGTCTCTGAACGATTGCTCTCCGGTCACCAGCCGTTCTTCCGGATCGCTCGGAGTGAGCAGTGGCAACAGCGGTTCGGGCGGTGGCACGGTCTGCCCGCGCTCGCGGTGGATGCGGTCCCACTGTTCGTCGACCACGATGTTGAAGCGGGACGCCTTCGGCCACCCGCTGTATACGGCGGAATGCAGGACGGTTTCCCGCATTTCGGCAATAGAGAGGTCACCGCTGTTCAAGGCCGCGTACACGTGCTCCCTGAGCGGTTCTTCCGCGTCGGCTGCCGCCACGCACGGAAGCGTGACGAATCGCCGATCCCGCCTGCTCAGTGTCGGACGCGTCCACACCTCGCCGAACACGAAGTCGATCAGGCCGTTCGCCGTCGTCGGGCTCGAGTCCTCTGGCGCGGGAAAGGTCATCACTTCCGCGAACGCGCGCCTGCCGCGCTCGGAACGATCGGTGTCCACTGTTGTCATCGCAACGTCACTCCCGCATCGACTTTGAATTCCAGACCCGTCACATAGCGAGACTCGTCGGAGACTAGGAACAGCACCGCGTTGCTGATGTCGATCGCTTCCGCCATGACTGTGGGTAGGGCGTTGAGGAAAATTGGGATGAGATCCGGACGCCCTTCAGCGAGGATCTCCTGAAGGTTCTCGGGTCGCATACCTGTCTCGACGCCGGTCGGATGAACCGTATTGACCCGAATATTCTGTGCGGCAAGCTCGTTGGCCAACGCGCGGCTGAGGCCGACCACGCCATGCTTAGACGCCGTGTACGGAACGTGCAGTGGTGTGCCCTTCAGCCCCGCCGCCGAGCTGATGTTGAC
>JAVRPX010000530.1:0-5695 GCA_032161985.1 Mycobacterium sp. | reverse complement strand
TGCCGGTGCTGAACTCGTCGACGCCGTCGGCGTCGGTCGAAGAGCTGATGGCCGCGGCGCAGACGATGCAGTTCCCGCTGTTCGTCAAGGCGGTGTCCGGCGGCGGCGGGCGCGGCATGCGCCGCGTCACCGATCGCAGCGCTCTGCCCGAGGCGATCGAGGCCGCCAGCCGCGAAGCCGAGTCGGCGTTCGGTGACCCGACGCTGTACCTCGAGCAGGCCGTCCTCAACCCGCGTCACATCGAGGTGCAGATCCTGGCCGACACACACGGCAACGTCATGCACCTGTTCGAGCGTGACTGCAGCGTGCAGCGTCGACATCAGAAGGTCATCGAACTGGCCCCGGCGCCGAACCTGCTCGAGGAACTGAGGCGCAAGATCTGTGCCGACGCGGTGGCGTTCGCGAGTGAGATCAACTACACGTATGCGGGCACCGTGGAATTTCTGCTCGACGAGCGCGGTGACTATGTGTTCATCGAAATGAATCCGCGCATCCAGGTCGAGCACACGGTCACCGAGGAGATCACCGACGTCGACCTGGTCGCCAGCCAGATGCGCATCGCCGATGGTGAGACGCTGGAGGACCTTGGGCTGAGCCAGGATTCGCTGCAGATACATGGGGCGGCGATGCAGTGCCGGATCACTACGGAGGATCCGGCCAACGGCTTCCGTCCCGACACCGGCCGGATCACCGGCTACCGGTCGCCGGGTGGTGCGGGCATCCGGTTGGACGGCGGCTCGCACCTGGGCGCGGAGATCAGCGCTCATTTCGACTCGATGCTGGTCAAGCTGACGTGTCGCGGGCGTGACTTCTCAACGGCGGTCGCCAGGGCCCGTCGCGCATTGGCCGAGTTCCGGGTGCGTGGCGTGTCGACGAACATCCCGTTCCTGATGGCCGTGGTCAACGATCCAGACTTCCGCGCTGGACGCGTCACGACGTCGTTCATTGACGAGCGCCCGTATCTGTTGACCGCGCGCACCCCAGCCGACCGTGGCACCAAGATCCTCAACTACCTCGCCGAGGTCACCGTCAACCAGCCGCACGGGCCGCGAACGTCGACGGTGTACCCACAGGACAAGCTGCCCGAGATCGATCTCGAAGCCGCACCTCCGCGCGGCAGCAAGCACCTGTTGACCGAGGTGGGGCCCGAAGGATTCGCTCGTTGGCTGCGCGAGTCCCGGTCCGTCGGTGTCACCGACACGACGTTCCGCGATGCGCATCAGTCGCTGCTGGCCACTCGGGTGCGCACCACCGGCCTGCTGATGGTGGCGCCCTATATCGCGCGGATGACGCCGCAGCTGCTGTCCATCGAGTGCTGGGGTGGGGCGACTTACGATGTGGCGCTTCGGTTCTTGAAGGAAGACCCGTGGGAGCGGCTGGCCGCTTTGCGTGAGGCGGTGCCCAACATCTGCCTGCAGATGCTGCTGCGGGGGCGCAACACCGTGGGCTACACGCCGTATCCGGAATCCGTCACCAACGCGTTCATTCAGGAAGCCACGGCAACGGGTATCGACATCTACCGGATTTTCGACGCGCTCAACAACATCGAATCCATGCGGCCTGCGATCGATGCGGTGCGTGAAACCGGCACGGCGGTAGCCGAAGTCGCGATGAGTTACACCGGTGACCTGTCCGACCCGGGCGAGAACCTGTACACGCTGGACTATTACCTCAAACTGGCCGAACAGATCATCGATGCCGGGGCGCATGTGCTGGCGATCAAAGACATGGCCGGGTTGCTGCGCCCACAGGCCGCTCATCAGTTGATCAGCGCGCTGCGCAGCCGGTTCGACCTGCCGGTGCACGTGCACACCCACGACACCCCCGGCGGGCAGCTGGCCACCTATCTGGCTGCCTGGCAGGCCGGCGCCAGCGCGGTCGACGGGGCCTCCGCACCTTTGGCAGGCACCACCAGCCAGCCCGCGCTTTCCTCGATCGTGGCCGCCGCCGCGCACACCGAATACGACACCGGATTGTCGCTCGCCGCGGTGTGCGACCTGGAGCCGTACTGGGAGGCGCTGCGAAAGGTTTACGCGCCGTTTGAGTCTGGCCTACCAGCACCGACCGGTCGGGTGTATCACCACGAGATTCCTGGTGGCCAGCTGTCGAACTTGCGCCAGCAGGCGATCGCGCTGGGACTGGGTGACCGGTTCGAGGAGATCGAGGCCAACTATGCCGCAGCCGACCGGGTGCTGGGCAGGCTGGTGAAGGTCACTCCGTCGTCGAAGGTGGTTGGCGACCTCGCGTTGGCCCTTGTCGGCGCGGGCGTGTCCGCCGACGAATTCGCTGCCGACCCAGAGCGTTTCGACATTCCCGACTCGGTGATCGGCTTTTTGCGCGGCGAGCTCGGCGACCCGCCGGGGGGTTGGCCAGAACCGTTGCGCAGCAAGGCACTCGCCGGTCGCCCACCCGCTAAACCCACCCAAGAACTCGGCCCCGACGACGAGGTGGTGCTCGCGCAAGCAGGCCCGAAACGACAAGCAGTCCTCAACAGGCTGCTGTTCCCCGGTCCGACAGAGGAATTCGAAGCGCACCGCGAACAATTCGGCGACACCTCCAGCCTGTCGGCCAACCAGTTCTTCTACGGGCTGCGGCACAGCGACGAGCATCGGGTGCGGCTGGAGCGCGGCGTCGAGCTACTGATCGGGCTGGAGGCGATCTCCGACCCCGACGAACGCGGCATGCGCACGGTGATGTGCATCCTCAACGGCCAGCTGCGGCCGGTCGTGGTGCGTGATCGCAGCATCGCCAGTGACATACCGACCGCCGAAAAGGCCGACCGGTCCAACCCCGACCATGTCGCGGCCCCATTCGCCGGCGTCGTCACCGTGGCTGTGTCGGTCGACGACACGGTGGACGCGGGTCAAACGATCGCGACCATCGAAGCAATGAAGATGGAAGCCGCCATCACCGCACCCAAGGCGGGCAAGGTCAGCCGTATCGCAGTCTCGGCCACCGCCCAGGTCGAAGGCGGCGACCTGTTGGTGGTGGTCAGCTGACCCGCATAGTGGCCGGCATGTTCGGTGGTCGGCGAATCGCGGTGCCGCGCACCGGAACTCGGCCGACCACCGATCGGGTGCGCGAATCGCTGTTCAACGTGCTCGCATCGCGCATCGACTTCGCCGGAGTCTCGGTGCTTGACCTCTATGCGGGCTCGGGGGCCCTCGGCCTGGAGGCGCTGTCGAGGGGCGCGGCATCGGCGGTGTTCGTCGAATCCGACCACCGCGCCGCGGCCGTCATCGACCAGAACATCGCGTCGTTGGGCGCAACGGGCGCCGTGCGGCGAGGGCCCGTCGCAGCGGTGCTGGCTGGAGGCGCTGACCGGCCGGTGGACCTGGTGTTCGCCGACCCCCCCTACAACCTCGACGACACCGAGGTCGCGCAGATGCTCACCGCGCTGGTCGACGGCGGCTGGGCGGCGTCCGGCACGGTGGTGGTTGTCGAGCGCGCTGCGTCGGCGGCGCCGCTGAGTTGGCCCGACGGTTGGCGGCTCTGGCCCGAGCGCCGCTACGGCGACACCCGGCTGGAGCTGGCCGAGCGGACTGACCAGCCCTGCTAGCGTCGTCACCCATGAGCGGCGCGGTATGCCCGGGATCCTTCGACCCAGTGACCCTCGGCCACGTCGACATCTTGGAGCGCGCGGCCGCCCAATTCGACGAAGTCGTGGTCGCGGTGCTGATCAACCCGAGCAAGCGGGGCATGTTCAGCCTCGAAGAGCGCATCGCGATGATCGAAGAATCGACGACGAACCTGCCGAACCTGCGCGTCGAGTCCGGCGAGGGTCTGGTCGTCGACTTTGTGAAGGCCCGTGGATTGACCGCGATCGTCAAGGGCCTGCGCACCGGCACCGACTTCGAATATGAGCTGCAGATGGCGCAGATGAACAAGCACATCGCAGGCATCGACACGTTTTTCGTCGCGACCACCCCGCGCTATTCGTTCGTGTCGTCGTCGCTGGCCAAAGAGGTCGCGATGCTCGGAGGCGACGTTTCCGAGCTGCTGCCCGAGCCCGTCAACATCCGGCTGCAGGCCAAGCTCAAGGGTTGAGCCCGGCCACGGCGGGTATTCACAGGGTGGCGCACAGCCCAAGCGCCGAATCCATGCTTATGAAGTTCGGAGGTACCCCCGTGGTCGAAACATTTGTTCAATCAACCGATGACGTCGTGAAGTTCCTGAAAGACCAGCACAACCTGATCAAGGACATGTTCGACGAAGTGTTGTCCGCGTCGGACCCGAAGGCCCGCGAAAAGGCGTTCACCGACCTGCGCCAGCTGCTGGCCGTGCACGAAACCGCCGAGGAGATGGTGGTCCATCCGCGTGCGCGCAACGAAATCGCTGGCGGCGACGAGATCGTCGACGCCCGATTGCACGAGGAGCACGAGGCCAAGCAGCAGTTGTCCAAGCTCGAGAGCATGGACGTCGCCTCGAAGGAGTTCATCGACGAGCTGACGAAGTTCCGGGATGACGTCATCGAACACGCCGAGCACGAGGAGAACGAGGAGTTCAACAAGCTGCAGCGCAAGCTCGACTCCGACGATTTGGGGCGAATGGCCAAGGCCGTGCTGGCCGCAGAGGCGATCGCACCAACCCGTCCGCACCCCGGCGTCGAGTCGGCCAAGGCGAACTTCGCCATCGGCCCGTTCGCCTCGATGCTGGACCGTGCCCGCGACGCGATAAGCGCGGCACTGCGCTGAGCGGGCAGGATTAAACGGCAGCGTTAATTGCTGGGCACCGCGCGCGGGCACCACCAGGCATTGACATAATGTCAGCGGGGAAGCGGCCAAATGTGCCTGACGTGATCTCCAGGGCGACACACCGGCCCCGGAAGCCGAGTCACAGACGTAACACCAGGCACACTGGTAACTGTCAACTACGCCTGGAGGGTGTTTGCCGTGTACCGAGTTTTTGAAGCGCTTGACGAGTTGGGCGCGATTGTGGAAGAAGCGCGCGGCGTGCCAATGACGTCGGGCTGCGTCGTGCCACGCGGTGATGTTCTTGAGCTGGTCGACGACATCAAGGACGCGATACCCGGCGAGCTCGACGACGCCCAGGACGTTCTCGACGCGCGTGACTCGTTGCTGCGCGAAGCCAAGGAACATTCCGACTCGATGGTGTCGACGGCCACCACGGAGGCCGATTCGCTGATCAACCACTCTCGGGCGGAGGCCGACCGGTTGCTGGCCGACGCCAAGGCGCAAGCCGACCGAATGGTCGCCGAGGCCCGGCAGCACAGCGAGCGGATGATCGGGGAGGCCCGCGAGGAGGTTTCCCGTCTGGCCGCCACCTCCAAGCGGGAGTACGAGGCCAGCACCGGCCGTGCCAAGACCGAGGCCGACCGGCTCATCGAGAACGGCAATTTGTCTTACGAGAAGGCCGTGCAGGAGGGCATCAAGGAGCAGCAGCGGCTGGTGTCGCAGACTGAGATCGTGCAGACCGCGACCTCGGAGGCGACCCGGCTCATCGACTCGGCGCACGCCGAGGCCGACCGTCTGCGCGGTGAGTGCGACATCTACGTCGATAGCAAGCTCGCGGAGTTCGAGGACTTCCTGAACGGAACCATTCGTTCGGTTGGCCGCGGCCGCCATCAGCTGCGCACCGCCGCGGGCACCCACGACTACGCGGCACGGTAGCCCCTGAAGGCGTCGCCGTAGGATTGACATCTATGGCGACGCATCCGAAGGCGGCGGCGCGCCGC
>JAVRPX010000529.1:0-7746 GCA_032161985.1 Mycobacterium sp. | reverse complement strand
GACCTCGCCGAGAAGTTCCGTCTGGCCTGGAGCGTATGAGTTTGACCGCGCTGGCCGAGCACATCGAGAACGTGCCGCTGGTGGACCATCACGTACACGGCTGCTGGTTGGAGCCTCCTGACCGTGCCCAGTTCGAGAACGGCCTCAACGAGGCCAACACCGAACCGCTGCCGGGTTTCGATTCGGCGTTCGACACCCAGCTCGGATTCGCGGTTCGCGCGCATTGCTCGGCACTGCTGGGATTGCCGAGGCACGCCGACGCGGATGCCTACTGGAATCGTCGTTGCGAGCACGCCGAGCCCGACCTCTCGCGGATGTTCCTCACCGAAGCCAAGGCGTCCGACTGGCTGGTGGACACCGGATTCGCCAGTGGCGTGGCCGATCTCGATGCTCTGGCCGGTTTGTCGGCGGGTCGTGTCCACGAGATCGTCCGGCTGGAGTCGGTCGCCGAGGCGGCCATCAAGGCATCCGACGATTACGCGGCGGCGTTCGCCCGCCTGCTTCACGAGCGGACCAGGACCGCGGTTGCCACCAAGTCGATAATTGCCTACCGCGGCGGGTTCGACGGAGAGCTGAGCGAGCCCACGCCCGCCGAGGTGGCCGAAGCTGCGCTGCGGTGGCGGGACAGCCCAGGCACCCGACTGACCGACCGGGTGCTGCTGCGATTCGGCCTCTATCAGGCCCTGCGCTTGGGAAAGCCGCTGCAATTTCATGTCGGGTTCGGCGATCGGGACTGCGATCTGCACACGGCGAACCCGTTGTATCTGTTGGACTTTCTGCGCCACAGCGGCGATACCCCGATCATGCTGCTGCATTGCTATCCCTACGAACGCGAGGCGGGATATCTGGCGCAAGCGTTCAACAACGTCTACCTCGACGGCGGGTTGGCCATCAATTATCTCGGCGCACGGTCGGCATCGTTTATCGGTCGCCTGCTGGAGATGGCGCCGTTACGCAAGATCCTGTATTCATCGGATGGGTTTGGCCCTGCCGAACTGCACTATCTAGGGGCGCGGCTGTGGCGAAACGGAATTCGGGCCACGCTGCAGGCGTTCGTCGACGCAGGCGAGTGGGCCGAGCGCGATGCGATCCGGGTGGTCGACCTGATCGCACACGAAAACGCGCGGCGCGTATACGCGCTCGGCTGACTACCGGACGCCGCGTATCAATCGCCCGGGCCTGGCGCCGGTGTCGACCCCGGTGCGCCGGGTGACCGCTCCGCTGACGACGGTTGCCTCGTAGCCCCTGGCGCTCTGGATCAGCCTGCGGCCGCCTGCAGGCAAGTCGTAGATCATGCGAGGCAATTCGAGGGCGAGGGCATCCATATCGATCACGTTGATATCGGCCTTCTTGCCGACACTGATGACCCCACGGTCGGAGAGGCCGAAAAGCGTTGCAGTGTCGAGAGTCTGCTTGCGTACAACGTACTCCAGCGAGAACTTCGGGCCGCGGTGACGGTCGCGGGCCCAATGGGTCAACAGGAACGTCGGGTACGAGGCGTCGCAGATCAGCCCGCAGTGGGCGCCGCCGTCGGAGAGGCCAGAAACAGCGGCCGGATGCGTCAGCATCTCCTGGATGGCGTCGTGGTTACCCGCGGCGTAATTGTAGAACGGCAGCATCAGCATCGCGCCCGCTTCAGACTCCAGCATCAGGTCGTACATGACGGCCAGCGGGTGCTCACCACGCGCCTTTGCGATTGCTGCCACCGTCTTGTCGGGCGTGGGCTCGTAGTCGAGCGGGAAACCCAACGGATAAATCCGGTTGGTGCTGTGTTGGATCAACGCGTACATCGCGTCGAAGAGCATCGACGGGTCCGGCGGCAGATCCGGTTCGGACAGGATGGCCTCCCGCACAGCCGGATCCGCAAGCCGCTGCGCAAGCTCATCGCGCCCGAGTTCGTCCTTGAGTCTGCGGAACGTCGGCCGGTGAGTGAACGCGTGATATCCGGGGAACCCGAACAACATGCCGAAGGGCCGCGCCGCGATCTGCGCATAGAGCTCGATTCCGTCCTCGTGCGCCTTGCCCGTCCGCTCCAGCATGTCGCGCCACAGGTCCGGGAGCCCGGTCGACTGGATCATGCCGAAGGACACCGGCCGCTCGATATCGGCTGCCAGCTTGGTCATCCAGTCGAGCTCCCGCATACACACCTCCGCGGGGCTCTCACCGGCGATGCCCTCCGGTGCCACCTCGAACACCGCCCGGCCGCCCGCGGCCATCGCCCGCCCGAGGCCGAACAGCTCCTGTTCGGCTGCGTAGGTTCCGGGTACCGCCTCGCCGTCGATGGCACGGTGCCCCTCGGTGCGAGAGGTGGAGAAGCCGAGCGCGCCGGCCTCGATCGCCTCCTGGACGATTCGGGCCATTGCCGCGATGTCGTCTTCGGTCGCCTCCTCGTTGCGGGCGCCGCGATCACCCATCGCGTATCCGCGCACCGCACCGTGTGCGACCTGGGTTCCGAAATCGACCGCGAGCGGGCGCTTCTCGATGGCATCGAGATATTCGGGGAAGCTCTCCCACTGCCAGGTGATGCCCTCGGCCAGCGCGCTGCCAGGGATGTCCTCGACGCCCTCCATCAATTCAATGAGCCACTGTTCGCGGCCGGGACGGACGGGCGCGAAGCCCACGCCGCAGTTCCCGCCGACCACGGTGGTGACGCCGTGCAGGCTCGACGGCTCCAGTAGTGGGTCCCAGCTGACCTGCCCGTCGTAGTGGGTGTGGATGTCGACGAATCCCGGTGCCACGATCCGCCCCGTGGCGTCGAGCGTCTCGGCCGCGTGACCTTCGAGGCCTGCGTCGTCACCGATCCGCCTGCGCACCTCGACGATCCGTCCGTCCTTCACGCCGACGTCGGCCCGGAACCGGTCGGCACCCGTACCGTCGACGACGGTGCCGCCGGTGATTTTCAGGTCGAACATTCCAGCCTCCTCAGACGACGCCGGTGGCGTCGTAGATCCACGACATGTCGGCGTTCGCGAAGTCTTCTTGCCACGTCGGCGGCGCGGAATTGGCCAGCGTCGACAGATCCCAGTAGTCCTTCCATAACGTGATCTTGTCGTTCTCGACACGGTGCACCGTGACGAACCAGTTGATCGCGGATTCGCCTGTGGGCCAGTGCCATTCCTCATGGTGCTCGTACATGACGTCGGTGCCGTTGGTCAGCAATAGCCCGGGGAAATTTTCGTAGGCCGACAGTTGATCGAAAGCGATCCTGATGCGTTTGACGATGTCGTGCGGGCCGCGGGCGGCTGCGGCCGGGCCGACCGCCACGTCATAATAAATGCAGTCGTCAGCCAGGAACGGCTTCATCCCGTCCCAGTCCCTCGCGGACAGCGCGTTCCACAGGCCGTGGACCGTCTCCTCAACTGACACTTGCCAACTCACTCTCTTGCGCGGTGACTGCGGGGGCCTTATGCGCGGCGCGCAGGAAGCGGCCTGTGCGGTGCTTGCCGACGAGATCGGTCGGCTTGCCTTCCAAAAATACCGCGCGACCTCCGACGAGTACCGCTTTGACGGTGTCGTCGTTGCGGTTGACCATGCGGGACAGGCCGCCATACTGCTCGACGCGGTCCTCGGCGTATTCATCGAGTGACGCGTCGAGGCGCTCAGGATCGATGATCACGACGTCGGCGCGGTCGCCGATGCACAGATGGCCTGCGTCGATGCGATACCAGTCGGCCAGTTCACCAGTCAGCCGGTGCACTGCCTGCTCGACGGTGATGAACGGCTTGCCTGCCTTCTCGGCGTCGTGCACGTGCCGCAGCAGGCGCAGGCCCATGTTGTAGAACGCCATGTTGCGAAGATGAGCGCCCGCATCCGAGAAGCCCATCTGGATACCCGAATCGCCGGCCAGCTTCTTGAGCACGTGGGGCCGATGGTTGGAAATCGTCGTGCGCCAGCGCAATGCCATGCCGTGCTCGAGTACCAGGTCCAGGAACGCGTCGACCGGGTGTAACCCGCCGCGGTCCAGACCGACCTGGCCGAAGGACTTGCCGATCACAGACTGATCGGGACAGTCGACAATATCGGCGTCGAAGAAGTCGCGCTGCCACACCCGCATGCCAAATTTGCTTTCGTAGTCCTTGCGGAACTGGCGGCGATAGGCCTCGTCGCGCAGCAGCTCGTTGCGCTCGACCTCGTCACGCAGATGCAGTGCGGCGGCGCCCGCGCCGAACTCCTCGAAGACAACCAGGTCGATGCCGTCCGCGTAGACCTCGAACGGCACAGGCAGGTGTTGCCAGTGGAAGTTGCCGCCGAGCCGGTTGACGAACCGTGCGAGCGGACCAAGGGCCCAGATGGCGTATGGATTCGACTTGGGGTCGGCGGCCGAAAGCAGGCTGGTCTTCAGCGGATTGCGGACCAGGCCCAGCGACTGGAACAGCTGAGACACGAGGTTGAAGGGGTTCTGGATGTCGGGGCCGGACTGCAGCACCCGGCCGTTGCGCCGCAGCAGCGATTTGAGCCGACGCAGTTCACGCGGCTTGGCATAGGTCGACGGCAGAGTACGGGATCGGCAAACATCGCCGTCGAGCTTGTCGAAAAGCAGTTGCTGCGAGGACATCCCGACGAATCCGGCCTTTAGCGCCTCCGCCAGCCACCGCTCCATCTGCGCCTGTTCGCTCCTGGTGGGGCGTTGCTTCTTCTGCGTAGCCCGGTCAAGGCCCATCGTGGCGGCCCGCATATCGGAGTGCCCGATGAACGCTGCCAGGTTGGGGCCGAGCGCCCGCGTCTCCAGCGCCTGGACGTACTGCTCGGCGTTCGTCCAGGTCTTGTGCTCGTCGATGGCATCGATGACGTGTTCGCGCGGGATCGCCTCGACCCTGCCGAAGATGTCGCCGGCGTCCGTCCCGCCGACGTGGATCGTCGACAGCGAACATGAACCGAGCATTACGGTCGTCACCCCGTGGCGTAGCGACTCCGACAGCGAGGGCCCGTTGAGGACTTCGACGTCGTAGTGGGTGTGGATGTCGAGCATGCCGGGCAGCACCCACTTGCCGGTTGCATCGATGACCTGACGGCAGCCGGCGTCGTCGAGGTCCTCCTGCGTGATCGCAACCACGTGGCCGTCACGGATGCCGATGTTGCGCACCGCCGACGGGGTGCCGGTGCCGTCGAACCAGCGCCCGTTGCGAACAATCGTGTCGTACGTCACCAAGTCATAGAACAGCGCTGGCCACGCGGGTGTCAACGAAATCGGTGAACAGATTTGAAGAAATGTCTACTTTGGGCGTTAACCAGGGATTATGCCTAAGCCCAGCCGTCCGGTTGGCGGCCATCGGTGTCGGTGAAGCCGTATTCACGGGCCAGGTCCGCGGAGGTGACCGACCGCTGGTTCCAACGCGACCGGTTCTCGTCGGCGGCGATGGCCGCGACGCCGCGTCCGACATATCGCGGCGTCTCCGATTCGGTGAATCCAGGGGGAGCGGTGGGATGTCCATCGGATCGGCCGGGGACCAGCGCAGCCTGCCAGTTGTCCTCCGTGACACCCCAGTTGTCGAGCATCATCTCCGAGCGAAGCCAGCCGGGTGTGACGACGACGGCGGTGGCGCCGCACTGCTCGAGTTCGTGGCCGATGCTGTAGCCGAGCCTGTTCACCGCGACCTTTGACAAGTCGTAGAAGACCGAAATCCGGTACGTGTCGTCGTTGTATTCCTTCGTCCCGTCCGTCACTTCGACGTGCAGTCCGCCGGGACGAATGACCAGCAGCGGCAGCAGAGTGTGGGCGGTGATCAGGTGGGTGTCGACACCGAGCCTCAGTATTCGCAGACCATTGTCGAGGTCGTGTTCCCAGATCGGCCGGTTCCATGTCGGCGGATGACCCTTGAGGACCTCGGCACCCCAAATATCGTTGACCAGGATGTCGATGCCGCCGTGGTCGTCGCGGATGCGATCGGCGAGCGACCGCACCTGTGCGATGTCGAGGTGGTCGACCTGGATCGGGATGCCAACGCCACCAAGTGACGTGACAAGTTCCGCTGTCTCCTCGATGGTTTCCGGGCGGTCGTAATCGGAGGCGGCATTACCGGAAACGCTGCTACGGCCGGTACAGATCACCGTGGCGCCAGCCTCACCGAGCGCCGCAGCGATGCCGCGCCCGGCCCCGCGGGTGGCGCCTGCGACAAGCGCGACACGATTACGCAGGGCATCACCATCCGGTGTCCAGTCCATAGGGGCATACTCGCGAACGTGACACCGTTAGAGCGCTATATCGCCGAAGAAATTGCCACTGATCACGTCGACGGCCTGTTGTCCAGACGCGAAGCCCTGCGTCGGCTGGCACTACTGGGGGTGAGCACCGCTGCGGCCACGGCTCTCATCGCGGCGTGCAGCGAGGACAAGAAGCCGACCTCGAACGCCCCTGTGACGTCCAGCGGGCCTGCGACCTCCAGCGCCGCGCCACCGGGAACGGAGAAGGCGCTGACCACCACGCCGATCACCTGGGCCGGGCCTCAGGGCGAGCTGCAGGCGGGGTGGGCGGAGGCGCCGAATGCCCGAGGCGGCGTGCTGGTCATCCACGAGAACAAGGGGCTCAACGACTGGGTCCGGTCGGTCGCGGGCCGGTTCGCCGGTGTCGGCTACTCAGGCCTGGCGATCGATCTGCTTTCCGGGCAGGGCGGGACCGCGAAGTTCACCGACCCGGCGGAAGCGACCGCCGCTTTGGGCAAGATTCCGCCCGAGGAAGCCATTGCCAACCTCAAATCGGGCATCGGTGAGTTGCAGCGCCGTGTACCCGGGAAAAGGGTGGCCGTCGTCGGGTTCTGCATGGGTGGAGGCTTCGTCTGGCAACTGCTGGCGGCCGGCACCCCGGAGCTGGCGGCCGCCGTCCCGTTCTACGGGCCTACACCGGATAATCCGGATTTTGCCGGCTCCAAAGACGTTGCGGTGCTTGGGTTCTACGGCGCTGCGGACCAACGCGTCAACGCCACAGAGCCGGTCGCCAAGGCGGCACTGGAAAAGGCCGGACTGGTGCACGAGCTTGTCACCGAACCCGACGCCAACCATGCGTTCTTCAACGACACAGGCGACCGCTACAACGCCACCGCGGCGGACGACGCGTGGCGCCGCGTGCAGGACTGGCTCACCAAGTACGTCGGGTAACCGATTCCGCGAGCTGGGCGCACCATTCCGCGTGAGTGCGTGTCTGTACGCCGACACGCCGGCTCAGCCGCACATTTTGTGCACGCTCAGGGCTGACGAGCGTGCGGATTGTGCACGCACATAGCGGCGTGTCGCAGTACAAACGCGCACACTCGCGGCAATTCATAGTCTGTTCTCCTACTGGTTGGTGTCGCGTTGTTGACCGAACACGCGTGCCGGTTCTGATTCATCACATGCGGGTTGTGCAGGTTGCGAACTTTTACGGCCCGCGATCTGGGGGCCTTCGGACGGCGGTGGATCGCCTCGGCGCGGAATACTGCGCAGCGGGACACGAGGTTTTCCTGGTGGTGCCGGGACGCGACTCCGAATTGCATGAGCTTCCCTCGGGTGTCGTCCGTATTTCCTTGCCTGCCAGGCTGATCCCATTCACCGGCGGCTATCGCGCCGCACTGCCGCGACCAGTGACATCTCTGCTCGCACAGCTCTCGCCCGACGCGCTGGAGGTGTCGGACCGGCTCACCCTGCGATCGCTGGGTGGGTGGGGTCGACAACACGACGTGGCCACCGTGATGATCTCCCACGAACGCCTCGATCGCCTTGTCGGACAGATATTTCCGACTCGCCTCGCGCGTTCGATCGCCGATGCCGCCAATC
>JAVRPX010000528.1:0-4068 GCA_032161985.1 Mycobacterium sp. | reverse complement strand
TTGGTGCGAATAGCAGGGTACAACGAGGATGGTCCTAAGACGAAAACGCACCAGAGAGCCCAGGAGGAGCGGATCCAATGGCGGATTCATCGTTCGACGTCGTCAGCAAGGTTGACCGCCAGGAGGTCGACAACGCGCTTAACCAGGCAGCCAAGGAGCTGGCCACCCGCTTCGACTTCCGCGGCACCGACACGTCCATCGCGTGGCAGGGCGAGGAGGCCGTCACCATCACCTCCTCAACCGAGGAACGCACCAAGGCCGCCATCGACGTCTTCAAGGAGAAGCTCATCCGGCGCGACATCTCTATGAAGGCCTTCGACGTCGGCGAGCCACAGGCGTCGGGCAAGACCTACAAGGTCAGCGGCACCGTCAAGCAGGGCATCTCCAGCGAGGACGCCAAGAAGATCACCAAGCTCATCCGCGACGAGGGACCCAAGGGCGTCAAGACCCAGATCCAGGGCGACGAGGTCCGGGTTTCCTCCAAGAAGCGCGACGACCTTCAGGCCGTGATCGCCCTACTGAAGAAGGCCGACCTCGAGGTGGCGTTGCAGTTCGTCAACTACCGATGAAACGGGAGCCGTCGGCAATACGCTGATCGACATGGCAGCTGCACAACGCGAACCCAATGTCGTCGTCCTAGGTGGAGGGTCCTGGGGCACCACCGTGGCGTCCATCTGCGCCCGTCGCGGCCCGACTCTGCAGTGGGTGCGCTCGGAGGAAACCGCCGACGACATCAACAAGAATCACCGCAACTCGCGCTACCTCGGCGACGAGGTCGAGCTGTCGCCCACGCTGCAAGCCACCAACGATTTCTCCGAAGCTGCCAACGCCGCCGATGTTGTCGTGATGGGCGTGCCGTCGCACGGCTTCCGCGGCGTGCTCGAACAGCTGGCCAAGGAGCTGCGGCCGTGGGTGCCGGTGGTGTCGCTGGTCAAGGGCCTCGAGCAGGGCACGAACTACCGGATGAGCCAGATAGTCGACGAGGTGCTGCCCGGCCATCCGGCGGGCATCCTGGCCGGGCCGAACATCGCGCGTGAGGTCGGCGAGGGGTACGCCGCTGCGGCGGTGCTGGCGATGCCGGATCAGCACTTGGCCGCCAAACTGGCGGAACTGTTCCGCACACAGCGATTCCGGACCTATACCACCGACGACGTCGTCGGTGTTGAGATGGCAGGCGCGTTGAAGAACGTGTACGCGATCGCGGTCGGGATGGGTTATTCGCTGGGCATTGGCGAGAACACCCGCGCTCTGGTGATCGCCCGTGCGCTGCGCGAGATGTCGAGGCTGGGCGAGGCGATGGGCGGACACCGCGACACGTTCGCCGGGCTTGCGGGCATGGGCGATCTCATCGTCACGTGCACGAGCCAGCGCAGCCGCAACCGTCACGTCGGCGAGCAGCTGGGTGCGGGCAAGACGATCGACGAGATCATCGCGTCGATGAATCAGGTCGCCGAGGGGGTCAAAGCCGCCAGCGTGATCATGGAGTTCGCCAACGAGTATGGGCTCTCAATGCCGATCGCGCGAGAGGTCGACGGCGTCGTCAACCACGGCTCGACGGTCGAGGACGCGTACCGCGGCCTTGCCGCAGACAAGCCCGGCCACGAGGTGCACGGCTCAGGGTTCTAGCTCGACTTCTTGCCGCCCTTGCGGCCGGCGGCCTTCTTCTGAGACTGATTCCCGCCGCTGCCGGAGCCGCTGCTGCGACGGCTTTGGCTGCTGCCCGAGCTCTTGCCGCCCCGACTCTCCGCGCCGGGCGAGTTGGCGATCGCCGCGGCCCGCGACTTGCTCATGCCCTTTCTTGCGCAGGCCCTCGTACTGTTTGTCGTCCTTAACGCTTGGACCGTGATCTTTCGCCATCGTGCCTCCTCGAAACTTGTGTGCTCCGAACACCCGATTTCAGGCACGAGAACACCCAGTTGTCGCTCAGAGGCGGGCAATTCGACACATCAGTTCATGAACGGGTTGGTCCCCTCAGGACGATAAAGCAGCGGAGGTGCCTCGTTGAGAATGAAGCTGCCTGCCGGGCTGATCACAAAGCCCGATTGGTTGCGGCTGTCGACGCAGGTCGTCGTCGTGCCATCGTTGCCGCAGCTGACGGTCTGGTAGCTGATCCGCGAACCGGCAGGCAGCGGTTTGGCCGCACCGGCCGCGGCGAACACCGGACGGTCTGCGTTGGCGAAGCCCGGTACCCCACCCATGGTGCCGCTGACGAGATTCGCGCCCTCTGGCGCACCGGGAATCGCCCCGCTACAGCCGTAGCCGCCCGACTTCTGCAGCGCGCACGTCAGCCCGTCCGGGGTGGCGAAGGCGTACCAGTTGTTGTTCATCACCGCGTACTCGGACAGCTTCACCGGCGCCAACGCATTGACATTGGGCGGCGGAGGCGGCTGCGGTACGGGGTCTGGCGGAGGCTCGGCCGCCGCAAAGCCAGGCACGCCGACGACGGCCGCTGCTCCCAGAACGCCTATAAGAACTCTGCTCAGCACTGTCATAGCCTATGTGTCGCAGGAGCGACGAGCAGTGTTTCTACCGCCGGAATCAGTACTGCCCAGGTCCGCGGCCCGCCATCTCCTCCAGCCGGCGGATCCGGTCCTCGACCGGCGGGTGCGTCGAGAACAACTTGCCGATCTTCTCGCCCGAGCGGAATGGGTTGGCGATCATCAGGTGCGCCTGATCGGCCAGCTGCGGCTCCGGCGGCAGCGGCGCCTGCTGAACCCCCGCGCTGATCTTGCGCAGCGCACTCGCCAACGAAAGGGGATCACCCGTCAGCTCCGCACCCGACTGGTCGGCCTGGTACTCCCGCGACCGCGACACCGCCAGCTTGATCACCGTCGCCGCGATCGGACCCAACAGGGCAATCAGAAGCAGCGCAAAAGGATTCGCGCCGCCCTCGCGGTTACCGCCGAACAAGCCGGCGAAATGCGCCACGAAAGCCAGCGCGGTGATCACCGACGCCAGCGCACCGGCCACGCATGAAATCAGGATGTCGCGGTTGTACACGTGGCTGAGCTCATGGCCCAGCACCGCGCGCAGCTCGCGCTCGTTGAGGATCTGCAGGATCCCCGTCGTGCAGCACACCGCCGCATTTCGGGGATTGCGGCCCGTCGCGAACGCGTTCGGCGCCGCGGTATCGCTGATATACAGCCGCGGCATCGGCTGCCGCGCCGTCGTCGCCAGCTCCCGCACGATGCGGTACATCGCCGGCGCCTGCATCTCGTTCACCGGCTGGGCATGCATCGCCCGCAGCGCCAGCTTGTCGCTGTTGAAGTACACATAGACGTTCATGCCGACGGCGAACAGCACCGCCAGGCCCAAAATCGCCCTGCTCTGGAACAGCGAACCGATGAACACGATCAGCGCCGACATACCCACCAGCAACAGGAACGTCTTGGCCCTGTTGGCATGCGGATGCCAGGTCATCGGGGTTCCTCCCTACCAAACGCGAAAGTCTTCGCTGTCTTAACGCCTGGCCATCCTCCGCGGGTTCCGCACTGGGTCAGCCGTGCCGGTTGACCGTGTAATCCACCAGCGTTGCCAGTGCTTGGCGACCGGGCCCATCCGGCAGGTTCGACAGCTCGTCGCGGGCCTGCGCGGCATACCGCGCCACGGTGTCCTTGGCCTGCGCCATGCCGGGTGACGTGCGCAGCAGCTGCAGCGCCTCGGCCAGATCGTCGTCGTTCTCGACCGGTCCCTTCAGCAGCTGACGCAACCGGTCCCCGTCCGGGCCGGTATCGCGCAGCGCGTAAAGCACGGGCAGCGTGTGCACGCCCTCCCGCAGGTCGGTGCCCGGCACCTTGCCCGATTCGTCGGGGTCGCTGTCGATGTCGATGATGTCGTCGGAGATCTGAAACGCCGTGCCGACGATGCCGCCGAGCCTGCTCAACCGCTCGATCTGGTCCTCATCGGCGCCGGAGAAGGTCGCCCCGAACCGGCCCGACGCCGCGATCAGGCACGCCGTCTTCTCGTACACCACCTTCAGGTAGTGCTCGACCTCGTCGACACCCTCGGCCACGCCGCGGGTCTCCCGCATCTGACCCGTCACCAGCTGTGCGAACGTCTCGGCGATGA
>JAVRPX010000527.1:0-3103 GCA_032161985.1 Mycobacterium sp. | reverse complement strand
CCGCGGTCGAACCACACCTGCGCCTGCGGTGACGGCGTCTCAATCGGCCGGTGATAGGAGCCGAGGTCGTAGTAGGGCTCTGTCGCGCCCAGCGAAACGCTCATAGATGGCACGGTAATTCACTTGCGAAGCGGTGGCGACGATTGCGAGCAAACACCCCGCCGCGCCCCAGATCGCCAGCGTCACAAGCGGCGTCTGCGAGCCGTGGCCGTCGAAGTAGGAGACGCTGCGCAGCAGCGAGACGCCCGAACCCTGCGGCACGATCGCGGTGAACGTCGAATAGAAGCCCGACAGCAGCGGCCTGCCCACCGGGCCGGCGGCCGCGGCGTTGCCGACCACGACCAGAAACGCCGTCAGTGCCATCGACGCGACCGAGCCGAACCCCGCTGCCACACCTGTGACCGCCCCACCGACGGCCATTGCGTATAGCCACAGCGCGCCGAACAGCTGCCAGGTGTGACCCGTCAGCGCGTCAAGAATCACGTCGACATAAAGGGTCACGGTGCCTGCCAGAAGCGCCGAATATCCGACGAGTGTCGCGGTGCGAAGCGCCAGTGTCACCGGGCTGCGAACGGTGCCCATGACCCGTCCCAACACCGTTGCACCGACGGACGCACCGATCGAGATGAAGATGATCGCGTAGAACTCGACGGTGCCGGACGGATCGCCTGCCGAGGCCGGCGCGACGTCCTCGACGGTCGCAGGCAGGTCCGCCTTGGCGGCGATGGTGCGGCCGACAGTCTCGGCGGCGGCCGCGACGCTGTGCCCACCACCACCTGCGACGTAGATCTTCATCTCGCCGTTGGGGGAGACTGCGAACGCGGCGTCGGTCTTGCGCTCGTAGACCTGCTCGCGGGCGGCGGCGTCATCGCCAACTTCGGTGACCGCCAACGCATCCTGGCCGCGGATGCCGTCGACGAGCTGTTGGGGACCTGAAACGGCGACCGCCATGTGATGCAGCGTCGGCTTGGCGAACGCGCCCGAGTAGCTCGCGATCATGGCGATGACGAAGAGTGTCAATCCGATCATCGCCAGCGCAGTTGTGCGGATGGCCGCGCGATCGCGCACGGGGTGCCGATCGGGGGCTTGGTGCTTAGCCATGTTGTGGACCTTTCGAGTGTGCGGTGAGACCGAGTAGTGCGTTGACGGTGTCGAGCGCCGCGGCGACGCGGCCGCTCAGGTCGGTGGGGTCCGAGCTTTCCATCCAGGACCGCAGCACCTCCATGAACCCGCCGACGAGAAACCGGGAGACCGACTCCGGGGTCAAGCCGGCGACCGGAGAGACCAATGGCATGCCCTGCTCGGCGATCTGGAGGCAGGCCGGCTGAAGTTCGGCGCGAAACGCCGTCACTACACGCTGCGTCACCGCACTCGGCACGATGTTGCGGTACATGGACCGGTGCTCGGCGGCGAAGTCGAACAGCCGCAGGATGCGCGCTCGCGCGTCGCCGCCGATGTCGGCGGCTGCGGCGGCGAACGCGACCGTGAAGGCGGTTGCGACCGCGTCGTCGCGGTCGGTGAAGTGTTGGTAGAAGACCTGCCTGCTTACGGATGCGCGGCTGACGATGTCGCCGACCGTCATCTGGTCGACCTGGCGCTCGTTGGCCAGGGCGAACGCCGCCTCCCGCAGCCGGGTGCGGACCCGTTCTGCGCGGGGATCGACGCTGTGGGTTCGTGCTGCCATAGGTGCAGCGTAGGCCACTTCGTAGACAGTTGACCACGAAAGCTTAGGTAATCTAAGACACCTGTTTGCGCAGGTGTGACGGCCGGCACTCAGAGGGTGTGCAACACGGCGGTGGCGGCCGCGAGTGCGAGGCCGATCACGGCAGGTGCCATGTCGGCCACGCTGTCGGATGCCCGCAGATGGAACGCGATGGCGCCGATCGACAGCAGGGCCAGACCGATCGCTGCGGCGATTCCGATCGGCGCCCACATCAGACCGACGAGCACTCCGGCGACGCCTGCGAGTTCGCACACGCCGATGAGCCGCCACTGCAGCGGCTTCACCCCAAGGTGATCGCGGATGGCCAGGGATTGGGAGACACCGAGCAGCTTGATGCTCGAGGAGAACGTGAAGAGCGCCGCGAGCAGCAGCGTCACGATTACGGTGGCGGTGTCCATCTCCGAGCAGGCTAACGGCGAGCAGACACAAAAGTCCGCCGTTTTCGGCGTGTCGGGGTGCCTTTGCGTCTGTTGGCGGTGCCTACCGTGCAGTCGTGCTGCAGATAATTCTCAACTACGCAGGCATCGCAGTGTTCGCCGCGTCAGGTGCGACTGTCGGTGTTCGTAAAGGCTTCGACCTGTTCGGGATCGCGACGTTGGGAGTGCTTACCGGTGTGGGCGGGGGCGTGCTACGCGATCTGCTGCTCGAAAGGCCTGCGTATTCAATCCAGCACTGGCCCAACATCACGGTCGCGCTGGTCGCTATCGCCATCGCCACCCCGTTCGCCCATGTCGTGATCAAGATGAACACAGCGGTGCTGGTCCTCGACGCGATCGGGATGGGATTTTTCGCGACCTCTGGCGCGGCCATCGCTGTCGACGAGGGCGCCGGCTGGTTCGCGGCGGGCCTCATCGGCATGCTTACGGCCATCGCAGGCGGAATGCTACGTGACGTGATCGCCCGCGAGGTCCCGTATGTAATGGGCCCGGACGATCTGTACGCGATCCCGGCCATGCTGGGCGCGGCAAAGTACGTGGCGATCGACAACTTCGGCCCGCAGTGGGTAGCCGTTGCGGTCGGCAGCGCAGTGGCGACGCTGCTTCGGCTCGCGGCGCTGGCATTCCACTGGAGGCTGCCGACGGGCCCTCCCGAACTGATCAAGCCCTACGACTAGTTAATGCCCCGCCACTATGTCGGACTCGTCGACCACGACCGGGTCCTTGGCGCCCGGAAGGAATGAGTAAGCGACACAGACGATTCCGAAGAACAGGTAACCGAGCGCGACCTGCGGGTTGGCCGCCCACGCCACCTCGGGCGCATGGATCAACCCGATGAACGAAAGGACCGCGCCGACCGCGGACGCGATGGCGGCGTAGAGGAACTTCTTCTCCAGGATGAACGTGACCATGGTGCCGAGGATCAGGCCGACCAGCACCGCGC
>JAVRPX010000526.1:0-3040 GCA_032161985.1 Mycobacterium sp. | reverse complement strand
CGCCGAGGCCACCTTCCGGAGTGTTCTCGAGCGGTGTCTCCTTGTCGCCGAGGATGTATGGCGCCTTGGCGAACAGGTGGTCGCGCAGGTTCATGATCACGAGCTTGGGCGACAACGGCTTTCCGGTATTCCACGCCGGGCACTGCGACTGGCAGCGACCGCATTCGGTACACGTGGTGAAGTCGAGATAGCCCTTCCATGTGAAGTCCTCGATCTTGCCGCGTCCGAACACCGCGTCCTCGGCGGGATCCTCGAAGTCGATCGGCTCGCCCTTGGACTCCATCGGCAGCAGCGGGCCAAGGGCGTCCGGGAGCCGCTTGAAGGTGACGTTGATCGGCGCAAGGCCGATGTGCAGGTGCTTGGAGTGCAGCACGATCAGCAGGAAGATCAGCATGACGCCGATGTGCAGCAGCAGCGCGACGGTCTCGATGATCTCGTTGGTGTGGATACCCAGGGGCGACAGCAGCGTTCCCATGCTGTGCGAGAAGAACGCGCCCCAGCCGTAGGGCAGGTTCCCGGTGGCCACCGAGGCGCCGCGGAACAGCGCGTAGGTCCAGATGACGTTGAAGATCATGAAGAGGATCAGCCAGGCGCCGCCGGTGTGCGAGCCGTAGAAGCGCGAATCGCGACCGTGTTCCTTGGGCTCCGAGCGCAGGCGGATCACCGCGAAGGTGGCGATGCCGAGCAGCACCGCCAGGGCGAAGAAGTCCTGCAGGAACCCGAGTGCGTCCCAGTGGCCGATGAACGGGATGGCGAACTTGGGGTTGAACAGGACGCCGTAGGCCTCGAGGTAGACGCTGGCGAGGATGAAGAAGCCCCACATCGTGAAGAAGTGGGCGATGCCGGGGATCGTCCATTTGAGCAGCCGGGTTTGCCCGAACACCTCTGTGATCTGTGTGGTGATGCGGGTGTTGAGGTGGTCCTTGCGGCCGTGTTCGTCGCTGGTTTTCTGGCCCGACCGGATCAGGTTCGTCAGCCAGAGGACGCGCTTGGCGGCGAACATCAGCACGACCGCTGTCATCAATAGCCCGATGATGAGCCTGATCAGCGTCTGCGTATCCACCGCGGTGCCTCCCGATCCTAAGTTACTCAAGGGTAACTTACTGGATGTTACTGGCCAGTAACTTTCGCTCGATGCCTGCTCATAGTTGCATCTTGCGGGGAAACACCGCTACGAAGGTTGCCCTTACTAGGTTTTTGGGGCGGGCGGGGTCCCCGTGTCGCCGGTGCCGGTGCCGGTGCCGGTGCCAGTGCCAGTGCCAGTGCCAGTGCCAGTGCCGCCAGTTTCGGGGTCGACGGGCGGGGTCCCGGTGCCGGTACCGGGATCGACCGGTGGTGTGGTGGGGAGTTTCCACGGCGGCGTCCAGGTGGGCGGCGTCCACGGGGGAGGCGTCCACGGTGGCGGTGTCGGCTCCGTAGTAGGAGGCGACTCCGTCGTCGTTACCAGGGCCTGCGGTTGCTGAGTCTCCGGATGCTGTCGTTGCGGTGCCTGATAAGACCGTTGCGCAGGCTTTTGCACGACGACGGTCGTGACTTGGGGGGCCTGCGGCGCCGGGGGAGCGGGGAGAGGCGCCGACGCCGCAGGCGCGGGGACGGACGATGCGACGGTTGCCGCATCGACCGGGGTCGTGGTGGTGTCGCTGACCAACGTGATGCCGAACACCGTCGCCGCAATCGCCGCGGCGACCGCCGACAGACCGAACAGCACAAGTGGGCTGCGCCGCGGAGGCGCCTCGTCCTGCCATTCCTCGTGGCGGAAGTGCACCTCGGGGCGAGAGTCCGCCACGTCGCTGTAAGGCAGTACCTCCTCGGTGCTGTCGTCGTCTTCGGACCAGGCCAGCGCCGTCGACGTAGTGGTGGCCGCCATCGTCGTTGTGGCTGCGGCAGCAGCAGGAGCGGTCGGCGTTAGCGCTGTGGCCATGTCGACGACCCGGCTGCGGTGCGCGATCAGCGCAGCGCCCTCGGCCGCGGTGAGCTGCGGATGCGGTGTGGTCACGACGGGTGCGCGCAGGTGCTCGGAGAGCCGCTGGGTGATCAGCGGAATGCGGGCACCACCGCCGACGGTGGCGACCGCCGACACGCTTGCCGCGGGCACACCGTAGCGCTCCAGCGTTTCGCAAAGCACCGCAAGGAATTCCAAGAGCGGCGCAGCCATCAGGTCTTCGAGTTCGGTGCGCGTGACGCGGACGTCGACGCGGTGGCCGGGCAGATCGGCCACGACGGCCGTCGCTGTCGATTCGCTCAGCTGTTCCTTGGCGCGCCGGCATTCGTCGCGCAACCGCACCAGTGATCCGACCATCGCGGTGCCCGACGGATCGGCGTCTGATGCGCCGACAAGTCCGGCGACGACGTGCGTCAGCAGTGCCTGATCGATCTGGTCACCGGAGAAGTCGGGAAAGCGCACGGTCTCGCCGAACGGCGAGAAGTCTCGTGCCGCGTTGGCGAGCGTGATACTGGTGCCGCTGCCGCCGAAGTCGCACAACACGATGACGCCGTGTGTCGGCAGGCCGGGATTGGCACGCAACGCGGTCAACGCTGCTGTCGCGTCGGAGATCACCGGCAGCTTGCCGCGTAGATTCCTGCGCAGGGTGTCGACGACCGACGCTCGCCAGTGCGCAGGCACGGTGACCGCGACGTCGGACACCGGGGCGCCTGCGGTGACCGCATGGGCCATCACGCCGAGCGCATCGGCGAGGAGTTCTTCTGAGCGATGCTTCGAGCCATCGGGGGCGACCAGCGGCACCGGATCGCCGACGCGATCGACGAACCCCGTGAGGCGCTGGCCATGCAGCGTCAGCTCTGCGGGCCGGATGACGGCGGCCTGGCCGTCGCGGATGGCGGCAAGGTTCGTTGCGCCGACCGACAGGCCTAGCGAATGGCCCTGGTTGCCTGGGGAATTCAACATGCGAATGACCGTATGGCGATCGGCGGCGCGGCAAATCCGGTGCCGGACCCGTCGCGCAGCGGCCCCTGTAGGGGATTTCGATTAGGGGATTCGGCCGCGTTGGGGGCTCAGCCCTGGGGAGTCAGCATGGCGCGC
>JAVRPX010000525.1:0-8399 GCA_032161985.1 Mycobacterium sp. | reverse complement strand
GGTGTTACCGGGTTGTGGCAGGTGAGTGGGCGCTCGGACCTGAGCTGGGAAGACTCGGTTCGGCTCGATCTGTCCTACATTGAGAATTGGTCGATGATCGGCGACCTCCTGATTATTCTCAAGACACTTAGAGCAATCTTGGGAAAAGAGGGAGCATATTAGCGGTGTCCCGCCGCATGTCGGCACCAGTGAGTCGATCGTGGACTCTCGACCAATTGGTATAAGATGTGTGGCTGTGTGTGAATCATCGTGTGCCGCAGATTGTTTCAGCCGACCGGATCCGGGAAGTTAGTCTTGACCCCTTTTTCGGCCTTTCTTCGATGTGCTCTTCGTGCGATCACTCTGGTGGCAGTGGTGTCCACCGCGCTTTCGACCATCTCCGCGTGCGGACGAGAGACGATATCGGTGGAAACCCTTCCTCCGATCGCTCTTCCGCTGCCGACGGTTACTCCGGATACGTGGGCCGCCAGAGGAACGGTGGTCAGCGAGGAGCCGCTCGTCGATGTTCAGCCGGAGCTGAGCGCGCAGCTCGGCGACGCCCGCCACGTCATGTATAGGTCGGTCTCGGGTACCAGCGGCGCCGGTACCGTCGTGTCGGGTTCGCTGTTCGTACCGAAGGGAGACCCGCCACCCGCAGGCTGGCCCGTTCTGTCGCTGGCCCACGGATTCACCGGGCTGAACACCGACTGCGCTCCCTCTGCTGCCCCCGATTTCCGTGGATACGGTGCCGTCGTCGCGGCGCTGCTCTCCAGCGGTATTGCCGTCGCGTTCACCGACTACGAGGGCTTGGGAGGTCCAGGGCTCCACCCCTTCCTCGAGCCCCGCACGGCAGCGTTCAACGTGATCGACTCCGTCCGGGCGCTCAAGGCGCTGTTTCCCAGCGTGTCCACGCGCTGGGTGGCACTGGGGGTATCTCAGGGCGGTCAAGCGTCCTGGGCTGCCAACGAACTGAATCGTTGGTACGGCGACGGGTTCGAACTCCTCGGCACCGTGACGATGGCACCTGCGGCGAATGTGAGTGGTTTCGCCTTCCTCGCCGATCAAGACGCGCTCACGTCCCAGCAGCTGCTGATCATGCCCGCGGTCGTCGTCGGCGCCCAGCGATCCTATCCGGCAGGAGGCATCGACCGACTGCTGCACGGGGAGGCGGCTCAGGAGAAGGATCTGGTTATCGGTTGCGGGGCGGGGTCCGATCAGGCACGGGCCAAGCTGAAGCCGGCGGATGTGAAACCGGCCAGCAAGGAGGATGCTGCTGCCCTGCGAGAATCTCTGCGGAAGATGGCCCTGCCCTTGGCCCCCGAATCCGCACCGTTGCTGGTCGTGAGCGGCCTCGCCGACGAACTCATACTTCCGGAAACGGTGAGCGTTTCGGTGAAGCGTGCCTGCGACTTGGGCGGTCCGATCCAGTTTCGCGAATTGCCGGACAAGGGCCATCCTGACGTGGGTCCGAACCAGCAAACGTTAGATTGGATTCTCGATCGCTTCGCCGGTAAACCCGCCTCGACGACCTGCCCCTCGACCTCATGAACACCCCGCACGCTTTCGAGCGCCTTCCGGAACCGGTCCAGCGCTTCTGCCTGGCCGGTTTCACGGGCCGTGGCTACGACAAGGGTCGTCCCTTCCCGGTCCAGGTGCTATGGATGATCGTTTCCCGCGGCCTCACCATGCAATGGTGGTGTCCGAACTCGCTGCGGACAGCCATCCTTCGCAAGTTCGGAGCTTCGCTTGGCGAGGGTGTCCTGATCAGGCATGACGTGAAGATCCACTGGCCATGGAAGCTGACGGTGGGGGAGCATTCGTGGATCGGTGAGGGCAGCTGGATCTTGAATCTCGAACCGGTGACGGTCGGGGCCAACACCTGCATTTCCCAAGGAGTACTGCTCTGTGCCGGCAGCCATGACAGAAGAAGTCCGACCTTCGAATTCGACAACGCGCCGATTTGGATCGGCGATTCGGTATGGATTGCCGCCAGGGCCACGGTTCTTCGCGGAGTGCGCATAGCCGACGGGGTGACCGTCGGAGCGACGGCCCTGATCAGTCGCGACGTGCCTGCCGGTGCTACCGTTCTTTCCCCCGCCGCGCAGATTCGCGAGCACCCATGACAATCGCGCGGATGCACGGCGAATCCACCGGAGAGATGGCCGTGTCGCCAAGTATGCTGCGGGCGACTTCACATCGTCCGCATTTCCAGCCAATACGGTCCGACGAACAGCCGATGAGAAAGATGGGCAGCACGAATCCGATGCGACGATGGTGCGTCGACGGTACGCGCTGCGTCGGCGCGGAATCATGACGGAAGCAACCCGCATGCCGCGGTCGTCGGAGCGCTCGGAGCGAGCGATCAATTGAGAATTCTGCACGTAGTGACGTTGATTGCCCCCGACGGTGCGTACGGGGGGCCCGCCAGGGTGGCCGTCAACCAAGCGTCCGCGCTTACCGACCTCGGTCATGAAGTAACCATCGCCGCCGGGCAGATCAACTACGAGAATCCTCCTCGGGAGCTGGAAGGTGCTGCCGCACAACTATTTCCGTCGAGGTTTCTGATTCCCGGTGTTGGATACGCGGGGGTGTTCGCCCCGACGATGTGGTCCTGGCTGGCGCATAATGCCCACCGGTTCGATATAGCGCACATCCACCTTGCCAGGGATCTGGTAACCATTCCGGCCGCATATCGCCTCGACAAGAGCGGCGTTCCGTTTGTGGTCCAGACCCACGGCATGGTGGTGCCGCGCAGCCATCCGCTTGCCACGTCGGTCGACCGTCTGTTGACGGCGCGGTTGCTGCGCCGCGCCGCATTGGTGTTCTACCTCAACGACCGGGAACGGAGTGATCTGGAAAGCATCGGCGGCGCCGATCTGGCACTCGACGAACTCGACAACGGGACGCCATTGCCTTCCGATGAATGGTTAGCGAAAGAAACTCAAACCGACGACGATCCGGTTCCAGAGGTGCTTTACTTTGCGCGCTTGCACGAACGGAAACGGCCAGAGGTGTTCGCCGAAGCCGCTATTCGATTACTCAGGCAGGGGGTTCGCGCGAAATTCAGCATCGTGGGCCCACCCGCAGGTGCTGAAGACGCCGTCGACAGATTGATCCAGTGCGCCAGGCGCGAAGGAATTTCAGCGTCACAGTTGTCCCGTGAACCCGGCGTCCCGCCGGACCAGGCGCTCGAGCGGATCTCCCGGGCGGGGGTCTACGTGTTGCCCGCCTTGCGTGAGCCGTTCGGAATGACGATCATTGAGGCTCTCACGTTGCGGATACCGGTCGTGATCTGCCGCGACGGCGGACTGGCGTCTTTCGTCGAGGAGCACGAATGTGGGTTGGTCGTGGACGGCTCCGTGGAATCCGTTGAGCAGGCCATCACCACCTTGCTGGACGACCCGGGTCTGGCCCGACTGATGGGTGATCGGGGGCGCGCGGCGGTTCGCGATGAGTTGAACATCGAACGGGTGGGCCGCGAGCTGGAAAAGGTCTACGCCAGTGTCTTGAATACTGACAGAGGTGCGCGATGAGGCAGGGGATGGTTGGCCGGATCGCGCTGGCGCTGTTGGTGAGTTGCGTACTGGGTGGGGCTCTGTATTGGGGCTTTCTTCGCAACCAGGATGCCGAAGCAAACGGCACCCGCGTTGAGCTGGACGTCAGCCGGCTCGAAAATGGTCCAGCGCCAAGCCACTTCGACACCGGGCAGTCGGCGGTGATCTCGCAGAACCCCGATGATCCAGGGGCGAATCTCGTTGTTCGGGACGGCAAGTTGACATTTGATCCCACCACAGATGGTGTGGCAGCGGCGTATTACAGCTCGCCCGACATGGACGGCCCGATCACCGGCCTCGGCGCGCGATGGGTCTTCCGTCCGCGCACTGATGATGCGGCAGCGATCAGTCTGGTTGTCTCCGGCGGGACCAGGTCGGAAGAGTCCGACCTCGTCCCGCCCGTTCCGGCCCAGTTGGTTGTGACGCCGATAAATTGGAACCTGAGTATCAAGAAGGACAACGCATCTCCGCTGAGCCCGGTTGCCGCAGGCAATTTCGACACGCCGTTGGCCGTGGACGGCACCACCGTGTACGAGACCAGCGTGTCGATCGACGGAAGCCGGGTCACGATCAACCTCCCGGACGGCGAACACCGGAATGTCAACGACGCCCGTATCGCGCAATGGCAGGGACACTTTGCGGCGTTCGGGTTGTATTCGAACAACGGCCTTCTCGATTCCGTCGGTGGGTTCGAGAAGATATGGGCTACGTCCGTGGCGGGTAACAAATGAGCACATTGACGACGAGTGCCAAGTTCCGCGGTATGTCCGGGGTCGCGGACCAGGTCTTCTCGAGCCTGAGCAACGGGTTGATCATTTATGCGGTCGCGGTGGTCTCCACCGCCCAGTACTTCGGCCTCATCGCTGTGCAGTTGACATTGCTTGCCGCGGCTCTGGGCGTGATGCGCGGAACCCTCGGGACGACGTTGCTGTTGAAGGCCGGCCATGAGATCCACGAGATCCGTCGGGAGGGTTCGTACGCCGTTACCGCCGCGCTGCTGATCAGCCCGGTGTTGGCGGGTGCCATGTGGCTGGTAAACACCGGCAGTCCGACGACAACCCTCCTCATAGCGATCGCCACGCCACTGGCGCTTGTGCAAGACGTTCTGCGATACGTCGTCATCGCGGAGGGGAGGCCGCACGTTGCGGCGATGTGGGACGGTGTGTGGTTCCTAGGATCGTTCGCGCTGTTGGTCTGCACCTGGCTGCACTGGCGGTTCGTCGACGTCAACTTCCTTATCGCCGGATGGGGGACGCTGGCATTCGCCGCGCTGCTCGGTTTAGGAATCAACAGCCGTATCACCCCGGCAATCCGCGGCTTCGGACAATGGCTCCGCACCGACTGGCCGCATCGACTCAGGTACGGAATCGATTCGGGACTGGATCAACTCGCGATCTTCGTCATGCTCGCGTTGGTCGCCATCATCGTGAATCCGGTGGCGACGGCCGCGTTACGGGGCGCCACCGCACTGCTGGCGCCAATATCAATGCTGACCAGCTCCCTACCGCTCATCGTGATACCAGAGACGGCCCGACGTTCCGCGACGCCGCAGCAGGTATGGCGCAAGTTGTCGCGTGTTGCCGTGCCAGCATGCATTGCCACTCTGCTTGTGGCGGTGATTGTCCGAGTACTTCCCGACAGCATCGGAAGCCTTCTTCTGGGCAACACTTTCGGGCTGACGCAGCAGATCATTGTGTGGATTGCGCTGCAGTACGCGATTGCCTGGTGGGCTCTCTCCATCATGGTATGGCTGAAGACGTTCAACCGCAGCTCAGCCCTGCTCGCGCAGAAGATCACCTACGTCTCCGTGGTGACGGGGTGCGCGGTCGGTGCGGCGCTGCTGTTCAAGAGCGCCACCGGGATCGCGGTGGCACTGGTGATTGGAGCAACGCTCGTCTCTGCAGTGTCGCTCGCCTGGTTCGCACCCTGGCGCGAGGGCGATCATCCTCCGAAGCAAGGTGGCGACGCTGAGCGCGAAGGGCCCGAGCGTGCGCACCCGCCTGTTTGGCAACACAAGGTGATCCGCAGAAGCCGCTTCACTCCGCGACCGCTACCTGACTTCGTCCGGCTCGACGCCCATGCGGGCGGCCGATTCGGGGTGTCGTCATTGCTGCTCGCGATCTGGGTGTTCGCAATCTTGGGCGTGTTCGCCCCACTGGCAATCGTCGGAATGACCGGACCACCGCGAGATCTCACCTGGTTGGGCCCCTTGGCGATCGCGCTCATCGCGGCGGCACGATTCTCCTGGATCATCGGCGTGGGCGAACGGCGGCTCTTCGAGTCGATGTTCTGGGCGTTCACGTACCCCTTCATGGGTTTGGCGCCGATGACCGAGATTCGGGATCACAAATGGCCCATCATCGTGCCGCGCAGCGACTTCACCCTCGCGTGGCCGGGCGTGATGATCGTGCTGACCGGTACGGTGGCGTTCTTGCTGGGCGTCTTGATCAACAGATCCCTCCAGCTGCGGTCCGGGCATAGCCGCGTCAACTCCCGGACCGATTCAACGTTGCCTGCCGAAAGTCAACCCGCTGGTGCTGCCGCCGAGTTCAAGGGCTTCACGGTCCGGAACAAGAGGCTTCTGGTTCTGGCGGCCTTCGCGATCGCGTTCAACCTGTACTACTCGTACAAGGTCGGGTTTATCCAGTTCGCGCAGCGACGGGAGACTCTCAAAGCGAGAGTTCAACTCGCTTGGGCGGTGCCGTCGGTAGCCATCTTCATCGTCGCCGGGACTTATATGACGTTGCTCACGGCATGGGTCTCTCTCGCGCGGTTCCGCAGGGAGGCTAAGGTGGCCGCCCGGCTCGGGTTCCCGCAGTCGCGGGGGACAATGCGGTTGAACCTGCTGCTGCTCTGTGTCATCGGCATTCAGCTGGCCAACAGCATGAACCCGATCTCCAACGCCAGGTACCTCTCCGGCACGGCGATGCTGGCGGTGGCCGCCGCATTGGGACTTTTCGCGACGCCGCGGCGGTTCCGGCTCAGCGTATTGGGTTTCTTGACAGCGCTCCTGTTGGTTTTCCCCATAATGGATTTCTTCCGGTATAAGAGCACTCAAAACTTCGAGAAACTTAATCCACTCAATGCGTTCGTGTCACCGGACTACGACTCCTTCGCCAATGTCGTCAACGGGTATTTGATAGCCCAGCGAGAGGGTATCCAGGTAGGCCGACAGTTCTTGGGCGTCGTGCTATTCTGGGTGCCCCGCGCGTTATGGGCAGACAAACCCGTGGACACCGGAATTTACCTTGCCCAGAGCCGGGGTTACCCGGTCATAAATCTGTCGGCACCTTTGTGGGTCGAATTCTATTTCAACGGCGGTTTCATTCTACTGATTGTGGGGATGTTCGCACTTGGATATTTCCTGCACGGCTGGGATACCCGCCTTGACAAGCAACTGAGCGTCTTCAGCATGCCGAGCGTCCTCGGCAGCATCCTGCCCTTCTACATGTTTATTCTGCTGCGGGGATCACTGCTGCAGGCAATGCCATATCTCATGGTGACGATCGTCTCCTGGCTCTTCGTCCGATCGAAAAACAAGGGCTCACCCCGAACGGTGACACCAATTCTTCCTATGCCCACTCGGGCCAAGGTGGTCGCGCCTGGAGAAAGGCAATCCGCAGATGTCTAGACATCGCAACCTCAGCGCGCGGGGAACCGTTCTTCGCGCCGCGATCCACATCTTCGTCGTGCTCGCGCTTGGCGGCGGGGCAACCCTGCTCACGCTGCGGGCTTTCGACCGACTGGGCCAGGCCGAGACCCCGGAGGCCGCCGTGAACGGGGACGGCACCTCCGCGCATCAGCAGGAGGCTCTGTTCGACCGCAACGCCACGCTGCTCGTGATCACCGATTCCATGGGCGGCGGCATCGGTGACGGGACCATTAAACGTTGGCCCGACGTGCTCGCTGACAACATGCACTGGAATGTCGTAGTGGACGCGATGGGTGCGCGCGGCTTTCTGCCGACCGATGCATCGAATGTCGGGGTGCCCAGGCCCGTCCCTCCCTTTATCGACGCGCTGAAATACGACGCCGATACCTACAGAGCCGATTACATAATTGTCGATGGCGGCAGGAACGACCTCGGGAAGGACCCGGATCGATTCGCCCCCGCCTATGACGAATATATGACCGCGCTGCGTTCGTATTATCCGCAGGCAAAGATCATTTCCCTGGTGCCGTCATACATTACCCCCCAGCGTGCGGAACTGTACGAGGCCAACTCCGCTGCCGTACGGCAATCGGCCGAGAAAGTCGGGGCATATGTCATGGATCCGTTCGCTGAGGGATGGTTCGAGAATATCGACCTCGCACCGCTGCTCTGGACCGATGGCGTGCACCTGAACGGCGCGGGTGCTGAGTACTATGCACAGGAAATCGTCGATGGGATGCGACGACTCGGCCTCGTATCCGATTCCGAGTCGGTTCAGGGGGCAAGATGAAGCTACGGCAATTCCAGCTGCTGTCGGCGATGATCCGGCTGCACTGGTTCGCGATTGTCGTCTGGGGTTTGCTTGGCGCGCTCGGGGCCGCCGGCCTGAGTGCCATGATCCCCGTGACGTATGAAGCAGGCGCGCGGCTTTTCCTCGCCACCCCGAATTGGAACGACAACACCGCGTCGGGACATCCGGACCAAACAGGACGAGTACAGACATACGCGTTCGGTGACGAGTTCAGCCAGACACGAGCGCTGTCCTACCAGGAGCTGGCCAACTCAAAGCGCGTCGCCTCGGCTGTCATCGATAAGTTGGGTTTGCAGACCACGCCCGATGAGCTTGCCACGCGAATAAGCGGGCGGGTGATCCCGGACACGGTGATGCTCGAAGTCTCGGCCCGAGATGCGTCGCCGGAGCAGGCGGCGCGCAT
>JAVRPX010000524.1:0-2818 GCA_032161985.1 Mycobacterium sp. | reverse complement strand
CCCGAGCGCCAGATCCCGTTGATGATGGTCCCGTTCTGGGACGTCGAGGCGTCGGTGGCCGAGATCGAGCGCACTGCGGCCCGGGGCGCCAAGTCCATTTCATTCATCGAGGCGCCTCACAAGCTCGGCCTGCCTTCGTATCACACCGACCATTGGGACCCGATCCTGCGCATTTGCGAGGAGGCCGCACTTCCGCTGTCGATGCACTTCGGCTCTGGCGGCATGCCACAGGGGCTCGCGCCGGACGGCGATATGTTCATCAGCATCGCGCTGTTCGGGCTGAACTCGATGATCACAACTGTCGACCTGTTGATGTCCGACGTCTTCTACAAGTTCCCCAACCTCAAGGTCGCACTCTCGGAAGGCGGCATCGGATGGATGCCGTATCTGCTTGAGCGCATCGACTATTCCTGGGGTCGGCACAAATACTGGTGCAACATCAACGCCGACAAACTTCCCTCCGAGTTGTTTAGGGAACACATCTACGGATGCTTCATCTCCGACCAGTCCGGCATCGAGCAGCGCCACCGCATCGGCATCGACAACATCATGTTCGAAAGCGACTACCCGCACTCCGACTCCAACTGGCCACACACCCGCAAGCTGCTCGCCGAGCACTTGGTCGACGTGCCCGACGACGAAGCGCGCAAGATCGTCGAGCTCAACGCCCGCACCCTGTACAACTTCTGGGCCTAGAACCCAAGGGCCGCCCCGCCCCCTTGGCGCCACGAAAGGTGATCAGTGACCGACCTCGCCCCTGGAAAGAGACTGCGTAGCAACGTGGGCGACACCCAGATCATCGTCGTGCGATCTCCCGCGACGCATGTCGAGCTGTCGTGCGGTGGACAGCTGATGACCGCGAACCTGGCGGCGGCTGCTGCGGCAACGACAACCAGCGACGAAAACGACACCGTCCTCGGTAAACGCTACGTCGACACCGAAACCGGACTAGAAGTGCTGTGCACCAAGCCAGGACCGGGCGTGCTCACCGCAGACGGAAGGCAGCTCACCATCAAGGCCCCCACCGCGCTACCCGCGTCGGACTGAGGAACCCCGCGGTGAATGTTTTGACGCTGCTGGACATGGCGGCGACGGGTACGCCCGACCGCGTCGGCGTCGGGCGCCTCACCTACTCCCAGCTCCTCGACCGGGCGCGCTGCGGGGCCGCCGTGCTGGAGGCCTACGGGGTCGAGGAACTCGTCTATGTGGGCGTTAACGCCGACGATTTCGCGGTGGCCCTGTTCGCCGCCGCGTGGGCGGGCATCCCGCTGGTTCCACTGAATTACCGCCTCAGCCATGACGCGCTGGGAAGGCTGCTCGCACATCATCCGAACGCGCTGATCATCTCCGACCTGGACCTGCCGACGACAGGCCACATCTTCACCGTGGCGCAGTGGCGGGCGTCGTGCGCCCAGCCGGCCGGCGATATGTCGGCGTGGTCCGACGACCCCGAAGCAGTCGCTGTGCTGCTCTACACCAGTGGAACCACCTCCGAACCCAAGGCCGCCATACTGCGCCACCGCCACCTGACGTCGTACCTCCTCGGCAGCGTGGAGTTCGGCGCGGCCGACGAACACGAAGCCGTCGTCGTCAGCGTCCCGCCGTACCACATCGCAGGCGTCTCCAATCTGCTTAGCAATATCTGTGCCGGGCGGCGGGTGGTCTATCTGGAGACATTCACTGCCCATGGATGGCTGAATTGCGTTCGCTCCGAACGGATCACCCACGCGCTCCTTGTGCCTACGATGCTCGCCAAGATCACCGAATACCTCGGCCAGACGGCCAGTGCGGACGTAGGGGCCTTGCGGTCGCTGGCCTACGGCGGTGCCAAGATGCCAATTCCCGTGCTCGAGCGCGCAATTCGGCTGTTTCCGACCGTCGACTTCGTCAACGCCTATGGCCTGACGGAGACCAGCTCCACCATCGCCGTCCTCGGCCCGGACGACCACCGTGCCGCGCTGCAGGATAACCCCGTCGCGCGGGCCAGGCTCGGCTCGGCAGGTCGACTACTTCCCGGTATCGAGGTAGAGATCCGGGGGCCGGGGGGCGTACTGCCCGACGGAGCTGCAGGCGACATCCATGTCCGCGGCGAGCAGGTGTCCGGCGAGTACCGCGGCGCGGGAAGCGTGCTCGACGACGACGCATGGTTCGCCACCCGCGATCGCGGGTGGGTCGACGAGGACGGCTACCTGTTCGTCGAAGGGCGCACCGACGACACCATCATCCGTGGCGGCGAGAACATCGCCCCCGCTGAGATTGAGGACGTTCTTCTGGAACACCCTGCGGTTGCTGACGCCGTCGTGCTCGGAGTCCCCGACGAGCACTGGGGCCAAGACATCGCCGCCGCGGTGGTCTTTCGGTCCGGCCGCACCGCCTCCACCGAAGAGCTGCGCCAGTGGGCGCGGACCCGGCTGCGCGGTTCCAAGACGCCTGCACTGATCGTCGTCCGCGACGCGCTACCCGAAACCGCCACCGGAAAGGTCCTGCGGCGCGAGGTCCTTGCCGACCTGCTCGCCACCGAGCGGGCTCCGACTCCATGACCAATCATCCACTGCGCCAATACAATCAACTTGACGGAGCCGACGACGATGCCTGACGCGTTCATCCTTTCAGCCGCTAGAACACCGATCGGCCGGGCTCGCAAGGGATCCCTGGTTTCAGTGGACGCCTACCAACTCGCCGAGGTCGCCGTCAGCGCGGCAGTCGAACGGTCCGAGATCCCGATTGCCGATCTCGACGACGTCATCCTCGCGGAGTCCCTGCAGGGTGGCGGCGTGATCGCACGCAACATCGCGGTGCGCCTCGGCATGACCGGCGT
>JAVRPX010000523.1:0-3673 GCA_032161985.1 Mycobacterium sp. | reverse complement strand
ACGGCTGCACGGATGGCCGCAGCCTGGCCCATCAGTTCGTCGTCGATGCCGAGTCGGCCTGCGGTGTCGACGACAACGACGTCGTAGTGCTTGGACTTGGCCTCGGCGAGGCCGGCCGCCGCGACGGCCACCGGGTCGCCGCGCCCGGCCTGTTCTGAGCCTTGCGTCGACACGCCGGGATGCGGCGCGAAGACCTCAACGCCTGCGCGCTCGCCGACGATCTGCAGCTGGTTTACCGCACCGGGACGTTGCAGGTCACACGCCACGAGCAGCGGTGTATGGCCCTGTCCGCGAAGCCATTTCGCGAGCTTGCCGGCCAGGGTGGTCTTACCGGAACCCTGCAGACCGGCCAACATGATCACCGTCGGCGGGTCCTTGGCGAACGCCAGTTGACGGGTCTCGCCGCCGAGAATGGCGATCAGTTCCTCGTTGACGATCTTGACGACCTGCTGAGCCGGGTTGAGCGCACCGGAGACCTCGGCGCCCTTGGCGCGGTCCTTGATGCGGGCGACGAATTCACGCACCACGGCCAGCGAGACGTCAGCTTCAAGCAGCGCCAGCCGGATCTCGCGGGTGGTCGCGTCGACGTCGGCGTCGGTCAGCCGGCCCTTGCCGCGCAGCCCCTGCAGGGCGCCGGTCAACCGGTCGGACAGCGATTCAAACACGCCGTTCAGCCTAGCTGGCCTCGGAGACCGGCTTTGCGGGCGCGGGTGCGGGCAACACGGCGAACAGGTCGTGCTCGAGTTCGTCGCGGACCGTGGAGCCGGATGTCCGTGAGGGCCCTCCAGCCAAATCGTCGGCTCCGCCGACGGTGATGTCGAACACGTCGACGACCGACGAACCCAGCGTGGTGACCTTCGCCCATGCGATGTCCACGCCGTCGCGTTCGAACACCGCCGTCAGCCTCGTCAGCAGGCCGGCGCGGTCGGTGGTGCGGATCTGCACCACGAGTTCACCCGGCTCGGGCCCCTCGGACCACAAGATCTTCGGCGGCGCCGTTGCGTGGTTGATCGGGACCGCATCCGGTATCTCCCCGGCGCGGGTGGTGCCGTGTTGCGCCGCGTCCCGGTCGCGTTTGTCCAGAGAGGCGAGCACGTCGAGTTCACCCTCGAGGGCAAGGATGAACTGCTGTCGCAACAGCTCCGCGGCCGGCGGTGAACCGAAATGCGGTGACACCACGAAAGTGTTGATAGCCGAGCCCCCATGACCGTTCACCGACGCCGAGTGCACGCGCAGCGAATTGAGTGCAAGCACACCGGCGGCCTTGGACAACAGGCCCCGACGGTCCGGCGCGATCATCGTCACGTTGTAGATGTGCGCGCTGTCGCCAGGGGTCATCTCGACATGCACTCCGACATCTGAGGCCAACGAAAGATAGCGCGGGTCAATCGGATCGGGCGTCGGAAGCGGCTCGCCCGCCATGACCAACCGGCAGCGCCGAACCAGATCACCAATCAGCGACGCCTTCCAGTCGCCCCACACGCCGGGACCCGTCGCAAGCGAATCCGCCTCGGCCAGCACCTGCAGCAGCTCCAGCAGCACTGCGTCGCCGTCGAGCGCCTCGACCACGGCCGCGATGGTCTTCGGGTCCTGCAGATCACGTCGCGTCGCGGTGTGCGGCAGCAGCAGGTGATGGCGCACCACCTTCGCCAGCAGTTCGACGTCCGACGGCCACAGACCCAGCCTGGTGCCGATCTGGTTGGCCAGCTCTGCCCCGATGACGCTGTGGTCTCCGCCGCGGCCCTTGCCGATGTCATGGCACAGCGCACCGAGCACCAACAAGTCGGGCCGGGACACCCGGGTGGTGAATGCGCTTGCCCGCGAGACTGTTTCGACAAGATGCCGGTCGACGGTCCAGATGTGCACGACGTCGCGCGGAGGTAGATCGCGCACTGCACCCCACTCGGGAAACAGCCTTCCCCACAACCCGGTGCGGTCGAGCGCCTCGATGGTGGCCACTGCCGGCTGACCGGCGGCGAGCATCACCAGCAAATCCTTGACCGCCTGGCGCGGCCACGGCGTGCGCAGCTCCGGCGCGGTCTCGGTGAGCCGGGCAAGGGTTGACGCGGCGATCGGCAAGCCGGTGGTCGCCGAGGCTGCGGCCACCCGCAGGATCAGGCCGGGGTCGCGGTCGGGGCGAGCGTCACGGGCCAGAATCACCTCGCCGGCGAACTCGATCACACCCTCGTCCAGAGGACGGCGCACGGGGCGCTTGAACGCGGCCAATCCGCGGCGCGGCAGCGCGTTGCTCGCGGTGCGCACCCCGGCGTCGACGTAGTAGCTGACTGTGCGGGCGGCGTCAGAAAGCGTGCGCGCCAAGTCGAATCGGACACCGATGTGCAACGCAGCGCCGATCTCATCGGCGTGCTGAGCCAACAGCAGCTCCCTACCGCGGCCCGACACCCGATGCAGTTCGGTGCGCACGTTGAGCAGCGCCAGATGCGCCCCGCCCAGTGTGCCGGTCGGCGATGCCAGCGAGCGGCTCGGATAGACGTCGGCGAGCTGCGCGATCGCCAAGGCGTTGAGCAGTTGCACGTCGCGCAGGCCGCCGCGGCCGCACTTCAGATCGGGCTCGGCGCGGTGAGCGATCTGCCCGCTACGCTGCCACCGCGACTCGGTGTGCTCGACGAGTTCGTCGAAACGCGACGCGATTCCGGTGCGCCACTGGCGACGGGCCCCGCCGATCAGGAGTGACGACTGGTCGGAATCGCCCGCAATGTGCCGCGCCTCGAGCATGGCCAAACCCGCAGAAATGTCCTCGCCCGCGACCGTCAGCGCTTCGGGTACGGTACGCACGCTGTGGTCTATGCGAATGTTCGCGTCCCACAAGGGGTACCAGAGCAACTCAGCGACCTGACCGACGATGTCGTGAGGCATGTTGTCGTGCAACAGCATCAAATCGAGGTCCGAGTACGGCAGCAGCTCGCCCCGCCCCAGCCCGCCGGTGGCGACGATCGCGAAGCCGCTGGTAGCGGTGATTCCGATCTCCGTGGCCTTTGTGGTGAGCCAGAAATCGTGCAAATCCAGTAGCGCGTCACGTAGCGCGGCGGAATCCAGTTGACGCGCGCCGCTCCCGAGCAGGTTTTGGGATGCGGCAGCGAGATCGGTCGCCGGGCGTAACGAGCCCGCCGCCGGGGCCTCCCATCGGGTGGGCCCACTGCTTGCATGGGGAGCGCCGGCGGCGGGATCTGGTGTCTGCTCTGTCATTTCGAGTCCTCCCCCGGGCATTTACCTATAAACGCTCACGGTGCACGGCCGGGAGACGACGTCTCATTTCAGATGCGGCTCAAAGTGCGTCGGTCCCCCGCTCTCCGGTGCGAACCCGGACCACGGTCTCGACGGGGCTGACCCACACCTTGCCGTCACCGATCTTTCCAGTACGCGCGGCCTGGACGATGACATCCACCACCTTGTCGACAGCGGAGTCATCGACCACGACCTCTACCCGCACCTTTGGCACGAAGTCGACGGAGTACTCAGCGCCGCGGTACACCTCGGTGTGACCCTTCTGGCGCCCGTAGCCCTGAACCTCGCTGACGGTCATTCCGAGAATACCCGCCTGCTCGAGGCCCGTCTTGACGTCTTCGAGCGTGAACGGCTTGACGATGGCAGTAATCAGTTTCATTTTCCTCATTCCTCCACGCCGTGACGGGCGAGCACCGATGTACCGCCA
>JAVRPX010000522.1:0-7499 GCA_032161985.1 Mycobacterium sp. | reverse complement strand
GATCCAGGTAGAGCCCGACGACGTCGCGGACCTTGGCCACGAACAACGGATCCTTGGACAGCTTCCACGAATCCTGTTTGTGCGGAGCCAATCCGAACGCCCGCCACACCCGCGACACCATCGACTGTGACAACCCCAGATGCGTGGCCATCGACCGCGTCGACCAGTGCGTCGCATCGGGAGGTGTGGACTCCAACGTGGCGACGATCAACGCCTCAATCCGCTCATCGCCGACCACCCGCGGCCGGCCGGGTCGTGGCTCATCGACCAAACCGTCCAGGCGCAACTCGGCGAACCGGTTACGCCACCGGCGCACCGTGGTGATCGAGAGCCCCAGGCGTTGGGAAAGCTCGGTATTGGACCCGCCATCGGCTGCTGCCAACACAATTCGCGACCGCATCGCCAGCCCCGCAGCACTCGTACGCCGCCGCGCCCACCCCTCCAACTCGGCACGTTCACCAGCGGTCAACACGATCTCAAGCGCATGCGGAGTAGGCACAACCCAGTCTAACAACTAGATTGCAATTAACGACTCAGGACACTAGTTAGTGGCGCCGACCAACTCCTGGCCGCGCATGCGCTGCGAAATCACCGCGGTGATGCCGTCGTCGCGCATCGTGACTCCGTAGAGCGCGTCGGCGACCTCCATCGTCGGCTTCTGGTGGGTGATGACGATGAGCTGCGACTGGCTGCGGAGCTGCTCGAACAGCCCCAGCAGCCTGCGCAGGTTCACATCGTCGAGCGCGGCCTCGACCTCGTCCATCACGTAGAACGGCGACGGCCGCGCCCGGAAGATCGCCACCAGCATGGCCACCGCGGTCAGCGATTTCTCACCACCGGAAAGTAGCGACAGCCGCTTGATCTTCTTGCCGGGTGGACGGGCCTCGACCTCGATGCCGGTGGTCAGCATGTCGTCGGGATCGGTGAGCAGCAGCCTGCCCTCGCCGCCGGGGAACAACGCCGAGAACACGTCGCGGAATTCGCGTTCCACGTCGACGAACGCCTCGGTGAACACCTGCAGGATGCGGTCGTCGACGTCGGCGATGACATCGAGCAGGTCCTTGCGGGCCGCCTTGACGTCCTCGAGCTGGGTCGACAGGAAGTTGTAGCGCTCCTCCAGGGCCGCAAACTCTTCCAGCGCAAGCGGATTGACGCGGCCCAACTCGTCGAGCTCACGCTCTGCCTTCTTGGCGCGACGTTCCTGGGCGGCCCGGTCGAACGGCATCGGCGCAGGCGCGGTGACCTGCTCGCCGCGTTCACGCGCCTGTTCGTACTCGGTCATCTCCAGCTCCGACGGCGGCAGCGCGACGTCGGGCCCGTATTCGGCGATGAGGTCGGCGGCCGCCATCCCGAACTGCTCGAGCGCGTGCTGCTCGAGCTGCTCAATACGCAGGGCCGCTTGGGCTTTGGCGACTTCATCGCGATGCAGCGCATCGGTGAGTGCGGCGATCTTGGCTGACAGTTCGTTTACTTCTTCACGCGCCTTCGTCAGCGCGCCTGCCCGGTGCTGACGTTCGGCGGCGACATCGTCGCGAGCGCGGGATGCGACGGCGACCGCCGCGCTCAGCCGCTGCGCGACAAGGCGTCCGGACTCCGCCACCGCGGCAGCGACGGCCGCGGCGAGTTCGCGTGCCTCGCGGGCGCGCTGCGCACGCAGCCGGGCCTCGCGTTCGGCCGCCGCCGCCCGTCGCAGCGAATCGGCCCGTCCGCGAACAGCATTCGCGCGTTCCTCGGCGGTGCGCACAGCCAGCCGCGCCTCCACCTCGGCGGCACGGGCCTGCTCTGCCGCGGCCATCGACGCCTGGCGATCGACGGGTTCTGCGTCGAACGTCGGTTCCTGCTGTGCGTTGTGCAGCCGCTGTTCGAGTGCGACCAGTTCCTCGACGGTTTTGGCGCGGCCGGTCTCCAGCTCGTTTCGCTGCTGGTTGAGCCGCTGCCACTCGTCGTCGGCGGCGCGGGCCTCCTGCCCCAGCCTGCCGAGTTGTTCATAGATCGCCGAGATCGCGGCGTCGGACTCGTTGAGCGCGGCCAGCGCCTGCTCAGCAGCGTCCTGGCGGGCCGCCTGCTCGGCCAGTGCGCCCGACAGCGCGGCGGACAGCTCGCCGGTCTGCTTCTCGGCACCAGCCAACTCGGCGCGGGCCTTCTCGACCTCGGAGGTGATCTCCAGCGTGCTCGGCTTGCGGTCCGAGCCGCCGCTGACCCAGCCCGCGCCGACGAGATCACCGTCGGCGGTGACCGCCCGCAGTTGCGGACGCGCCGCGACGAGATCCAGCGCGGCGGTCAGATCGCGCACCACCGCGACACCGGACAGCATGTGCGTGATAGCGCCCTGCAGCCGGTACGGCGCGTCGACCAGATCGACAGCCCACAGCGCGCCCTCGGGCGCCGACCCCGTCGGCGGTGTTGCGTGGTGCGGCCAGTCGCCCAGCACGATCGCCGCACGGCCGCCGTCAGATTCCTTCAGCGCCGCAACGGCCGAACGGGCTGCGCCGAAGTTCTCCGCGGCGACGGCGTCCGCGGCCGCGCCGAGCACCGCAGCGACCGCCACCTCGTAGCCGGGACGCACCTTCAGAAGATTCGCAATCGAGCCGAAAAGCCCTGCGCCGCCGTGGTTTCTCTGCAGCCACGCCGCGCCGTCCTTGCGATCCAGCCCGACCGACAAGGCCTCGATACGTGCCCGCAGCGAGGCAACCTGACGCTCTGCACCGCGCTCGCCCGCCTGCAGTTCGGTGACACGCTCGTCGGCCAGCCGCAGCGCGGCCACCGTGCGGTCGTGATGATCGTCGAGGCCGACCTCGCCGGCGTCGAGCTCACCGACGCGGCCCTGGACGATCTCGAACTCGGCCTGCATCTGCTGCGCCTTGGCCGCCGCATCCTCGATGCCAACCGATAGGCGGGCCACGGTCTCGTCAATCGACTCGACGCGGGTACGCATGGTGTCGACCTGACCGGCCAGCCGCGCGAGGCCCTCGCGGCGGTCGGCTTCGGCGCGGGCAGCCGCCATGTGGGCGCGTTCGGCTTCGGCGGCGATGCCTTCACGCTCGGTGAGTTCGGTGCGTGCCGCCTCCAGCCGACTGCGGGATTGGGCCAACTCGTCGAGCAGTTGCCGCTCCTGAGTCGCGACCTCTTCCGCCTGGGCGTCGAGGGCATCGGGGTCGGGACCGCCGGACGCTTCGGGCTCGGCGTCGAGGTGCTGGGCGCGCTCGCTGGCGATGCGCACGGTCGCGCTGATCCGTTCGGCCAGCGCCGACAGCCGGAACCAGGTCTGCTGGGCGGCCTCGGCCCGGTCGCTGAGGGTGTTGACCGCCGCTTCGTGCGCATTCAGTTCGACGGTTTTCGCTTCGAGCCGGGTGGCGGCATCGTCGTGCTCGCGGCGCAGCGTGGTCTCGGCCTGGTCGGTGTTGTCGAACTCGGCCTTGCGGGTGACCAGATCGTCAGCGGCCACCCGGAGCCTGGCGTCGCGCAGATCGGCCTGGATGGTCTGCGCGCGACGGGCCATCTCGGCTTGGCGGCCCAACGGCTTGAGCTGGCGGCGCAGCTCGGTGGTCAGGTCCGTCAGCCGGGCCAGGTTGGCCGACATCGCGTCGAGCTTGCGGGCTGCCTTTTCCTTGCGCTTGCGGTGCTTGAGCACGCCCGCGGCTTCCTCGATGAACGCCCGCCGGTCCTCCGGCCGCGATTCCAGGATCTCGGCGAGCTTGCCCTGGCCGACGATGACATGCATCTCGCGGCCGATGCCAGAGTCGGAGAGCAGCTCCTGCACATCCATCAAACGGCAACTGCTGCCGTTGATTTCGTACTCGCTGGCACCGTCGCGGAACATCCGTCGCGTGATCGACACCTCGGAGTATGCGATCGGCAGCGCGTTGTCGGAGTTGTCGATCGTGACGGTGACCTCGGCACGGCCAAGCGGGGCGCGCGAGGACGTCCCGGCGAAGATGACGTCCTCCATTTTGCCGCCGCGCAGGCTCTTGGCGCTGTGCTCACCCATCACCCAGGTGAGCGCGTCGACCACGTTCGACTTGCCTGACCCGTTGGGACCGACCACACAGGTGATGCCTGGCTCGAAGCGCAGAGTCGTCGGCGAAGCAAACGACTTGAAGCCCTTCAGCGTCAGACTCTTGAGGTGCACGACGTGCCACACTACCGTCGCGCAGGCTAACTCTCGGTGAACCCCGAGAGCGCGTCGCCGACTTCTGACCAATCGGCGATGACTTTGTCCACATGACCGGGCGTCGTCCCACTTTGTAGCAGGTCAAGCAACCGCTGGCAGTCGTCGCGCGGGCCCTGGGCGACGACCTGGACGCGGCCGTCGGGCCTGTTGGATGCGTATCCGGTCAGCCCCAATTCGAGAGCCCGGGACCGGGTCCACCACCGGAATCCCACCCCTTGAACGTAACCGTGCACCCACGCGGTGAGTCGAACGTCAGCTAACTCCTGCATCACTGACCTCAAACGTCACTTTGGTACCGGATTTGAGCGTGCGTCCGACGGTGCACACCTGGTCGATGGCGCGCTCGACGACCGTGAGCACCCGTGACACCTCGTCCTCGGAAAGCCCGGACAGGTCCAGCTCCATGCGTTCTTCGAGCAGTGGGTAGCGCTCTTGCTCGCGATCGGCGGGACCCGACACCCTGATGTTCGTCTTGTAGTCGTCGCCGAGGCGCCTGCGCAGCGGTGCGTCGCTGCTCATTCCGCTGCAGGCGGCCAGTGCGATCTTCATCAGCTCACCAGGAGTGAAGACGCCCTCGACGTCTTCGTTGCCGACGAGCACCTCCGCGCCGCGTGAGCTGCGCCCGGTGTAGCTGCGCACCCCGGTGCGCTCAACCCACAGTTCGGTCATGGCTTATTTCTACAACCTGCCGCGAGCGTGCGTGTCTGCCCGCCGACACGCCGTGATCTGCGGGCTTTTTGCGCACGCTCGCCATCGGGTGACCGTGCGCAGCGCGTCGCCGAGCGATGAGTTCGCCGTTCGTCTTCGGTCTGTCCCTGTGAGTCGACCGCGCCGCAACACGAGGAGGATGCCGCCATGACGGACCAGCCCACCGAACTTCGCGTGTCAGAAATCCGCGACGCCGCCCGGCCTCTGATTGCTGACCGGGCGACGTTCCAATCCGAACTGGACCGGCTTCGGGTTCGGGAGAAGACCCACACTCGCGAGGGTGACGCGATCGCTGCCGCCCGCCGCCGCCTTCCAATGGTCGAGGTCGATGCGCAGACTCCGCTGATCGGCGCGGACGGTCCGGTGCCGTTGCTCGACATATTCGACGGTCGGTCACAGTTGATCACCTACTTCCACATGTGGCATACCGGCAAGCCGGCTGCGGAGCAGTGCGTCGGATGCACCTTCTCCACGACTCACATCACAGAGCTGTCTTATCTGAACTCGCGTGACGTGAGCTACGCGACGTTCTGCGAAGGGCCATACGAGGAGAGCTCGCGGTATCGCGACTTCATGGGCTGGACGGTGCCGTGGTACTCCGCGCCGCAGGACTCGGTCGACCGGTTGATCGCAGACCGGCATTTCGGCATCCTTGTCAGCTACCTCCGGGACCGCGACACGGTCTATGAGACCTACTGGACCACCGGCCGTGGCAACGAACTGATGGCACCGTCGTACGGACTGCTGGATCTGAGTGTCTATGGCCGACAGGAGTTCTGGGAGGACTCGCCCGAGGGCTGGCCACAGCGGTGGGACACCAAGGGTGAACAGTTTCGGCTGAACGGGCGCCCGACCGCCCAGTGGTCACGCATCAGGGCTGGGCGCGACGACGACCTCGGCGCCGCTACGGCGCACTAGCTCGTCACGCTCACAGCGACACGAGCGTGCGGAAACCGCCAACTTTTGGCGGCGTGTCGTGTGCAGACACGCACGCTCGCGGTACTACCGCCGCACCCGCGGGCGCGGTTGGCATTTCGGGCAGTAGAACGACGACCGGTTCATGAACTTCTCCCGTCGCATCACCGCGCCGCAGCGCCTGCACGGCTCACCCTCGCGGCCGTAGGCGTCCAGCGACCGTTCGAAGTAGCCGGACTCGCCGTTGACGTTGACGTACAGCGAGTCGAACGACGTGCCGCCCTGGCCCAGCGCGTCGGACATCACCTCGGCGGCGGCGTCGAGCAGCTCGCCCAACTTCGCACGGGGCAGCGACGAAGCGAGCCGAGTCCCGTTGATCTTGGCCCGCCACAGCGCCTCGTCGGCGTAGATATTGCCGATGCCCGACACCACCGTCTGGTCCAGCAGCTGGCGCTTGATCTCAGAGTGCTTGCGCTGCAACACCGTAACGACGCCGTCGCGATTGAACTTCGGGTCGAGCGGATCGCGAGCCAGATGCGCGACGGGCACAGGCACGTCGGTGCCGTCGACAGTGACCAGATCGGCGAGCATCCAGCCACCGAACGTGCGCTGGTCGACGAAGCTCAGCGTGGTCCCGTCGTCGAGCAGCGCCGCGATGCGCAAGTGGTTCTCGTTCGGCACCTCACCCAGCAACATCTGGCCGCTCATGCCCAGGTGCACCACCAAGGCCGACCCGTCGCTCAGCGTCAGCCACAGGTACTTGCCACGCCGGCCCGTGCCGGTGACCTGAGTGCCGAGCAGTCGCGCGGTCAGGTCGCCGGGCCCCGCTTCGTGACGGCGCACCGCGCGCGGGTGGTGAACCCGGACGGCGCTGATGGTTCGACCCGTCACGTGAGCCGCCAACCCGCGCCGGACGACCTCGACCTCTGGCAGCTCAGGCATCAACACCAGGGGCGGAGAGCGCGGTCCACGCGGCGGCGGCGGCCTTCAGCTCGGCCTCCTTCTTCGTCCGGCCGACGCCCGTGCCGTACTCGACGTCGGTGACGATGACCGTCGCGGTGAATTCCTTGTCGTGGTCGGGACCCGTGGAGGTCACCACATATGACGGCACTCCCATGCCACGCGAGGCGGTCAGCTCCTGCAGGCTGCTTTTCCAGTCCAGCCCCGCACCAAGCGTCGGCGCGGTGTCCAGCAGCACGCCGAACAGCCGCAGGATCACCTCACGGGCCGCAACCACGCCGTGCTCCAAATAGATTGCGCCCAGCAGGGATTCAACCCCATCGGCCAGGATGCTCGACTTGTTGGCGCCGCCGGAGTGCTCCTCGCCCTTCCCCAGTAACAGGTGGGCGCCGAGACCGCCGTCTGACAGATGGCGACCGACGTCGGCCAGCGCCTGCGTGTTGACGACGCTGGCGCGCAGCTTGGCCAGATCGCCTTCTGAGCGGTCGGGGTGGCGGTGGTAGAGCTCCTCGGTGACTACGAGCCCGAGCACCGCGTCACCGAGGAACTCCAGGCGCTCATTGGTAGGCGGCCCGCCGTTCTCGTAGGAGAAGCTGCGATGCGTCAGCGCGATGGTCAGCAGTTCGTCGGGCAGGTCGATACCCAACGCCTTGAGCAGGGCGGCCCTGTCGACACTCACTTATCGTCCGGATCCAACATGCCGGTGAGCTTGGCCCACCGCGGATCGATCTGCTCGTGATGATGG